>CAUJKA010000449.1 GCA_963204965.1 Planctomycetota bacterium
CTGTTTGGCACAGGTCCGATATCTACGGAAGACTTGCAACAGTTGGTTGGACTTTTGGCGGATCGATCTCCCAAGATTCGCTCAGCCGCTGTCCAGCGTATTGTGCCGAATCGAAGTCAGTCGGCAGAAGCAATTGTCGAAATTGTGCAATCTGGAAAGCTAGCGCAGAAGCTCGCCGCGCTTCAAATCCTGAGCTCGTGGAAAGCTCCCGTGGAAATGATCGATCCTTGGGTGCCAGAGACAATCTCGGAAGAGCGAAGTGGCAAATTGAGAGTTTGGCTGAGTGATTTGTTGGCTCAAGAACCAAATCCCAACAACTCACCTGACAGCTCGACGGACGGTACCACGGATAGTTCCGAGGATTCGACAACACAGGGACCTCCGATCGATCCGAATCAGGCTCGTGAGTTAATCGCTCAGTTCTTGCGAGATCCGGTCGGTGGAAGCTCTGTGACGAACTCAGCCAGCGTCGGTCAGCTTGGTCCCGTTCTCCGGGAGATGTTGCAATCGGATGTCTTGAGCGATTCTGATCGGCAACGGCTTCGTGAACTCATGTACCATGCGTTAGCAAGCCGGAATACTAGGCTTTCTGAGTCATCACTTTTAGTCGGCTTGTCTAGCCTAAACGCGGATACTCACCGGAAGGCTGCGGAAAAGCTACTCAGCAAGCTGAACAAAAGCGATTTGCAATTGACCGATGAACTTTCGCGAGACTTAGATCCGCTGGTACGCGAAATGTCTATTCCAACTCTCGACAAGATAAAGGCCTTAAACGAAAAGGATCGATTGACGCGTTTGCTTAAGGATAAAAGCCCGAGCGTCCGAACGGCGGTTCTTCGCGCGCTTTCTGTGAACGCTAACACGGAAGCTGTGGATGTGCTGGTCGAATACACGAGTTCAGAATCGGATGAAGATCTGCTTGTATTCGCGGCAAAGACTCTTGGAAAGATGAAGCTTAAGAAGACGCGAGAAGCGATGAGCAGTCTTTTGAAACACTCCAGTTGGCGAATTCGCGCGGCAGCGCTGGATGCAATTGGTGAATCGCTCGAGAGTCGAAGCTCGATCCAGTCTTCAGGCAGCTCGGCATTGAGCGAAGAGATAGTTGATGCAGTTATCGCCGCTCTTGACGATAGCGACACGTTTGTTGTCTCACGGGCTCAGACCTTGCTACCAAAGGTTGTTGATGGAAAGAACGCTGAGAAAATTGTGGGCAGCTTAGTGCGTAACCCCAAATCGTTGAGCTTTTGGTTGGAAGGCAATTTTCACCAGCAGAGTAGTGATTCTAAGGATTTTAGTAAAGCTGCTACCAAGTTTTTGAGCTCATCGGAGGAAAACGAGCGCCTAGGTGCTGTTCGACTGTTGGCCAAGGTAGCGCCCATTGAACTGAAATCAGCTGTGCCAACTCTGCTGGATCAGTCAGATGCAATTAAGATTGCAAGTCTTGAAGGTACGGCTGCGATGTTCGCTAGGCTCCGCGATCGAGCCATACAACCTCAATCGGGATATCAAGGCAGTAGTGGTACTTCGTCCAATCTACTGCCCAAGTTGCAATTCAAACCTTGGTTCGAAATTCCAGAGTCGTTGAAGTCGATTCCAAAAGAGAGCAAGAAGGCTTCTGCAGCAAGTGTCGCGGAGAGTCCAAGAGTAGCAGTTGTGGAAAGCAGCAAGGTAGATGATCTCGATCAAGTGGTAGATTCTTTCTTTTCATCGCCTGGTGAAAAAGCGAAAGCAGTTGAGGACACTAGCGTATCCATAAAACCAGTAGTAGAAGCTGCGTTGGATATTTCGAATGAGTCTTCGATTGAAAACAAAGAAGCTCCCACTAATTCGCTCGACTCCCTAGATGACTTTTTTGGTTCTTCTAAGTTGTCTGAAGAAGGTCCAATCGCGCGGGCGACTCCCAAACTAGCGGATGGTCCTGCGCTAGAATCTGAAGCTGATACGTTATCTATCAAGAAGAGTCTGCCGGCTGTTGAAGACCTATTCGGCTCTGCAGAAAGTAGCGTACCTAGCGACGACGATAGTGCTGGTTCTGCGGGAAGTGGTCGCAATCGGGGTGCGAGCCCAAAGGATCCCAGTCTGGGGTTGCCTTCCTATTGGCTCGCCAACTATCAAAAGAATGGCCCTAAGCTCTTTAAGTCTATGCCTCGGCAATACGATCTAGAGCCGCTCACCGACAAAGACATTAAGGCCCTGGATGCTATTCGGGAAAAGGTCAATCAACAACTTGAGGATGAAAGCAACCCCTCAATGCAAGATCTACAGGCTTGGCTTGAAATTGCATCACTATCGTTGGGCGATTCTTCAAAATCCGAATCGCTACTGAAAAAGTTCGACATAGAATCGATTGTCAATAGTACCGATGACAAAGACAAAAGTGCCTTTCAACAATTGGAACTGGCTCTATCTTGGATGCCCGGCGACCAACGACTGTCCGTATTGCAAAGGGCGAGGTTTGACTGGCCCAAGTTGTCTGAACGACACAAAAGACTGTTGCATCAGGCGACAGTGATCAATCACCAACCCATCGCTGATTGGTTGTTGCAGGAAGCTACAAAACACGAAAACTCCGACGCGACGCTCGCTGAAATTCAGATGGTCCTGACTCGATCTCTGTATGGACAATTGATTGATGTGCACTCGAGGCAGTACTTCGGTTCAGATTGGGAGGATCAGATTCAAAGCAACAATCCAACTGGCTATAAGCTCTCGATTGATTGGATGGAGCAGAGTTTTCATGCTGCACAATCCGCGAATATTCGATCGATGTTGTTGGGAACGCTCAGTTTCGTCGACTTCGAACTCGCAAAGCAAACTGCGGTCGGCTACCTATCGCAAGCAACTGATTACGAGGGCTCTCTGACGGAAGTTGCGCTTGTGTTGTCGCTCTCCGACAAACCCGAGTTTTCGGCTGATCGAGCCGCGCAGTGGCTGGGACATCCGGTCAACGCGGTGCGTGAAGCATCTATTCGGCGATTGACATCGACGGCATCTGAGTTCAGCGGGGCCATGGAATCGAAAGTTAAAGTTAAGGTGAAGTCCTACTATTTCCGCGATGATCACAACGTTCAACCAGGTTTCACGTTTGTACGACGAGAGATTCCGATCGAACTTGTTAGAACTTACGCGTCTGACGAATCTTCTAAATTCCAATACAAGTATCGAGTGCTTCTTTACTTACTCGACCCGCAAGTGTCTTGGGACAGTTGCATTGAACTGGGCGATAATTTGACCTCTCAATCTCTCTTGGCTGCGGCGATTGTGAAGTCAAACCGCACAGGAGAAGACGTTGACCAGTTCTTCAACGCGGCGCACAAAGAGTTCCTTGAGTTCGAGGCGGGCTTTGATGAGCCCGAAGTATCGGCTCAATTGAGAATGTACTTTTGGTCATTATCCAAGATGCGCGGAGCACGTTACGTGGCCTTACGAAATGAGCTGCGGAAGAAATTCCCAGCGCTCAGCGAGTAGCACTATTCCACAACACGACTTTCATTTTTGAACTGGAGTACCACATTTTGTTGAAGTTACTTTCGATCACAGTTGCGGCAGTTTGTTTGTTGGCAAATTCCACCGCAATTGCTCAACTTAGCAACCCTTCTACAACGGGCCTGATGGTCAATGCATCGGAATCTGCAACACTTGCGCCCGAAGGAATCCGGTTGGTGATGCGCATTCAGGTTATGGGAAAAGACGCCAAGTCAGCCATCAAGTCGATCAATGAGCAGAAAGAGACAGTTCGTAAGGAACTTGTTGGGATGAATGCTCAAGCCGACACTATTCGCTTTTCAACGACAGACATTTCATCAGGCATGTCCGGTGGAATGAACGCTCGTATGTATCGAAGCATGGGTGCGATTGGTGATGGCGACGAGGACGAATCCAAAGAGGATGCAATGCCCAAGATGTTCGGTGCGAGCTGCTGGGCGTCCGCCAAGTGGGCGCTTCCCGCCAAAGAAGGCGACGCGATTGCAATGTTGCCAGCGATGCTCAAGCAGCAGATTGCCGCACGTGATTTGGAAGGAAAGAAACGCAAGCCTGATCTGGAGCCCGAGCAGTTGGAACAGTACGAACAGATGATGAAGGTGATGCAGCAGCAAATGTCCTACGGTGGAGAAGACGCTCAAGCGACCAAGATCGAGTTCTTCGCCAACGTATCGAAGGATGTCTCGAAAGCTGCGTTTAGCAAGGCGTTCGAGAAAGCCAAGGTTAAGGCGCAGAATCTCAGTGATGCCGCTGGAATCAAACTGGGAAAGATCAACATGATCACGTCTCAGAGCGACGATTCGATGCAACAAGTGATGTATGGTGCATGGCGCAATTCACAAATGCCTGGTCCGGAAGCTTGGCTGCAAGATTCCGAGGATATCCAATATTCGACATCGCTTGATGCTCTGAAATACACAGTGGGCATTTGGATCTGTTACAACATCGAGTAAGTTCAGATGCCTATAGATTAACCTGCGTGGCCTTACTTGGAGGGTTCCTCCTTAGTGGTTTCTTCCGGGGATGGGCTCGCAGGTGGTTCGCTGGTTGATTGGGGAGTTTTAGCTTCGGTGGAGTCCGACTTCACCGTGGTTTTCTCAGCAGCCAATGCTTCCAAGGCTTTCTTTTCTGCTTCGTCTTGTGCCTTTGCCTCGGCGCTCGCCTTTTCGATGGCCTTGATTGTTTCTTCGTGAGCCTTAGCAACCCCTTCGTTCCCGGTTTTGCGATACAGCCCTACAAGTCGACCGCGTGTTTCAATTCGTTTTGGATTGAGCTTGATACAGGCCTCGTAAGCCGAAATTGCTTCGGTGGACTTGTCTTGTGCTTGATAGATCATGCCCAGAGTATCGAGCAATTCGTCAACGAATGGTTCTCGTTGAGCACCATTGGCTTGAATGAGGGCCAGCGTCTGAACCGCGGTCTTTTCGGCATCCGCCAGTCGGCGCTCCTTCGCATATATATAGGCTAGGTTGTTAGCGTACTTAACCGACATTGGAGCCATCTTGTACACTTGCTCCAAGTGCGTCTTGGCGGCGTTTAAATCACCTTTCTGCAATCGGTATTCCGAGAGGATGGCATGCGTCGCCATCGTGGCTTGCCCGGAGGCTAAAACGCGATTGAGTTCTTCACCGAGTTGATCGTTGGCTTGAATGCCGTTGTTGAGCATGGCAGCAACAGTCTGAGCGATTTCAGGATTCGTCGGATCGATCTGTAGGGCTCGTTCGAGCAGGTTGAGATCAACTTTCTCCGTTTTGCCCTTCTCCAAGCTTCTTGTGAATCGAATACGGTAAACTTCTGAGAGAGCGCGAGCTAAGACTTTAGATGACGTCAACTTGCTCAGGCCTTCCATCAAGGTTGTCTCAGCCGCTTGGTCTCCGTCCGGTTCCAGCACCTGCAGTTGAGCCAATAAGATCCGTGTCTTTTCGGATTTGGGATCCTTTTCTAGTTCAGCTTCGAAGTGTGCGATCGCTTCTTTGCGTGTAGCCTGTGCAATTACATTTTGGCCTGCCGCTTTCGCTCGTTCTACAAGCAAGACATAGAAGTCGGGGTGTGACTTTGTGGCTTGCTGTAAGTAGTTCAGCGATTCTTCAAACTTTCTCTTCTGCCAAAGTAGATTGGTCTGCT
>CAUJKA010000450.1 GCA_963204965.1 Planctomycetota bacterium
CGTTTGCGATATGACTTACTAAGTTTGTTGCTTTGGCCATCAGCCGATCTTGGTAGCCGTCGCTTACTCCAACGACACTAAGGCTTCCTCCAATGGCCAACGATCTCCCTATTCAAAATACTCGTCGCGTTGCTTCGAATCGGAAATACATGCAGCTCATCGTGGATCAACTTTTGACTCGTTTTCGTTGCCAGCGGCACTCTTTCTTGCGAAGCCATAGTCTAGTTCCACGACAGCTATTCTGGTCTTAAATGCGCTGTACCAATCACTTCGCCCTTTGTTCCTCGCGACCGTATGTTGAACGTGCTCACGCCATTTCTGAATCGACGAAAGGTCTCTCCAATAGGAAACCGTAATTCCGATTTCATCTCGGGCGCTTTCAATCCCCAGAAATCCATCTTGATCGCTCGCCAGCCTGACCATTAGCTCCGCCATTTCTTGATAGCCGTTATCACCATCGGTACGTGAACTGGTAAAGATAACTGCGTAGTACGGTGGATTGGGTGTGTTTGCGATCATGAAAACCTTTCATTCGTTTGTCTGTTGTTGCTCTAGAGTAATGTCATAGCCACACATCATTGGGAGCGGTCAGGTCGCCACCGACGTCGCCAGTGTTGACGACACCGCGTGGCTCGATCACTAACACATGGCACTCCTCGTCCGCAGATGGCTTGTGCTGTATTCCGCGAGGCACCACGAACATTTCACCCGCAGTCAATTCGACTGTTGTCTCAGGTAGCTCGATTTTCAATCGACCCATCAACACGATAAACGCTTCATCTGTTTCCACATGTTCATGCCAGACAAACTCACCTTGGACTTTGACTAATTTGAACTGATAGTCGTTGAGCTCGGCAATTACTTTCGGCGACCACTGATCCTGGAATTGGCCCAGTTTCTCAAGGAAGTTGATGGGGGAATTCAGCATGCTCTTGCACCCACATGTGAGTCAGTGTTCGATTCAATCAAACTGCGGTAGTAACACGTTGTGCTGCACGGTGAGCCATTGGGCATGAGCGCGTAGTTGGGGATGTCCCCCACTCGGACCCAGTCGAGACGTTCATAGAGCCGAGCGGCATCTCCGTCTGTGACAGCATCCAATACGAGCAGTGTTTTGCCACATTCGCGAGCCATCGATTCTGCCGCCTGCATCAGGTTGGATCCCAGCCCTCGTCGTCGTGCTCGGCGATGGACTAACATCTTCACCAGATCGGCCCGATGTGGCTGGTTCTCGGGAAGATCAAGTATCAACTGGACGGTTCCGCAGATTCCAAGTTCGTCTCTAGCGATTAGTAAAGCCCGCTTTCCTGCTGCCACTCCTTGTGCAACACGAGTCCAGAATTCGACGGCCCGGTCGCGAGTGAAGGGAAGCATGAATCCGACTGATGCTCCGCCCTCAACGCAGTCCACAAGCACGTCGCACAGACCTTGAACGTGCTCATCGGAGAGTTCCACTAATCGCTCGATGAGTTGATGGTTCATCATGCTTTTCTCCTGGAATTGACTTCAGTCACCGAAGCCACCAGATAACGTGCAGGCTTACGCGTTGGATTCTCAAAGACATTGACTCCTTCGATTTTCAAAGCCAGGCAGTCACCAGCCTTGAGGCGATGGCACTGATTTTCGTAAGTGATTTCGATGGTGCCCTCGAGCATAAAGAACTGATGGTAGATCGCAACGTCGCGTCCGTGGCTCTCGAAAACGACGCGGGCTTTCGCCGGGAATTCAATCTCCACGAGTTGCATTGGCTGAGGCACATTCGGAGGCGATAAATTTCTTCGGACATACCCCGTCTCCGGATCACGCCATTCCGATTGGCAAGCACGCCGCTGTATAGGAGCACTTGCCACTTCGGGCTCAGTAACTACTTCGAATAACGTCGCCAGAGTCACGTTCAGGCCGACAGCAAGTCTCTCAAGAATTACTGCAGTGGGACTGCATTCCGCACGCTCTATGAGCGACAACATCGAACGACTGACCCCGGTTTTGGCTGCCAATGCATCCAGGGACAATCCCGCCGCCGCACGTAATCGCCGAACCTGACCTGAAATTCGCTGATTTATATCGTCTACTGTTTCCATCATGATGGACATTATTGTCCATCATCACGTCGCCTTGTCAAGACATCCATGTTGATACGCTTGAAAAATCGTGATGAAGGTAACCTGCCGATAGGGCTCAATGATCGAGGCGTCTGCCTTGTACGAGCGACTAAAGTCGGCCGATTAGGTTTCAGCGTTGTATTTGGTTCTGAACCGGGCTCAGCTACAAAGACGCGACTTTCGTGGGAGCAAAAGGCGACTTACGCGAACCTGGTGGACCCCAATACGGTCAGCTCGTCTATACCTGCTGCTGAAATGCCTTCAAAATCCGCGCAGACTGCTATCGGACTGCTGTGCTACAATCGCCAGCTCTCAGGTTTAAGATAGTCTGCTGGATTTTCAATGGAGTAGAAGCATGTTGGTAGCCTTGCAGGTTGTGAATGGTGTCGCCGGACTGGTGGGATTTGTTTGCTTTGTAATCGTCGTAATCAAGATGTTTCAGAACAAGCAAGTGGGACTGGGCATCGCCAGCATTGTGGTTTGTTTTTTCGGATGGCTGATCGCATTGATCGTTGGTTGGAAGAACAAGGATGCCTGGCAACTCTCCAAAGTCATGCCGATCTTCACACTTGCGGCCATTCTGAGTTTAGGGACTGGAATTGCTGTTTCGATCCTTGCAGTCAAGGAGGCCGCTCAGGAGATGAAAAACGTCGGAAGCGAGTTTGGCGATGATATGGAGATGCCAGAAATTACTAACGAACCTGGTAGCGAGTCTGGTAGTGAACCTAGCAACTAACCAACAACGGTTCCTGCCGAGATAAAGTAGTCTCAACGGAACAAGTAAGTTGCACCTAGAACATTTTCGAACCCCAAGAGTTTCACCGTGATTAGGAGTGTTGCCAGAGAGTACAAGAGAGCATTCTCAGGACTGCCTATCGCGGTCTGGTACTTGGCAATGGTCGTTCTGGTCAATCGCGCTGGTTCGATGGTGCTTCCGTTCTTGGCACTTTACGTAACCGAAGGATTGAACCTTGGTGATTCTGCCGCTGGTTGGATGTTAGCCATTTACGGCTTGGGCAGCTGCGCGGGTGCATTCATTGGTGGACTGGTCGCCGACCGACTGGGGCCGTTTCGTGTTCAGATCGTCTCGTTAGTCGTCAGCGGTTTGGGTTACTTTTTCATGTCACTGGCCGACAGCTTTACATCGCTCGCCTGCATCGTGGTTTTGACGAGCTTCTCGGCTGATGCTTTTCGGCCTGCAAATGGTGCGTCGGTAACCCTGCTGGCGCCACCAGAATTGCACAAGCGAGCCTTCTCGTTGAACCGATTGGCAATCAACCTGGGCTATACAGTGGGTCCAACCGTGGGTGGAATCTTGGCTACGGTCAGTTATCAATTTTTGTTTTGGATTGATGGATTGACCTGTTGGCTGGCAGCGCTGACTTTTGTGTTTTTTCTAGGCTTTAAAACGCCATCACCGGTCGAAAGCAAGACCGCGAAGGCCGAGGACGAACCAGCCGTTCAAGCAGAGATCGCTCCGTGGAAGAATTTGCGCTTCATGTTATTCCTGCTGCTTACATTTGCCGCGTTTAGCGTCTTCTTTCAACTGATCTCAACCTTTCCAATTTTCCTGAAGGCCGAGTATCAGCTCAGCAAAGTCGAGATCGGAAGTTTATTTGGTGTGAATACGCTTTGCGTTGTGGCCTTTGAGATGGTGCTGATCCAATTGCTCGATCGCAAGAATCTGATGCGGCTGATCGCATGGGGAAGCTTGCTGATGTGCTTGGGATTTGGCTTGCTGCCCTTTGGTATGGGGTATTGGTTTGCCATGGCAACCGTTGCTGTTTGGACATTAGGTGAGATGTTAGCGATGCCACAAATGTTGGCTTTTGTCGCACAATCATCCAGTTCGAAGAATCGTAGCGTGTACATGGGATACTACACCACATGTGTTGCGCTATCGATGATGATCGGCCCTTTGGTTGGAACTCAGCTTTATGAGTGGGACCATTTTCTGTGTTGGCACGTAGCCACAGTGATTGGAGTACTGGCCTGTGCTGGATTCTATTGGCTGGATGGCACTGGTGGTACTCCAGCGGTCGTTCGTCAACCCGATCCAGCGCCGGTGTAATCGTTGAATGCCTTCCAGCAATCAATGCATTTCCCAGAAATACTTGAGTCCAATCGCCAATAAAACCGTCGAGGCAAGAAACGACAGCAGATAGCGTTTGTCCCTGGTTCTAATCAACGCCCAGCCAGTAGACGACGTTCCGATGAGTCCGAACAACATTGGCATCTGTAGAAAGTTTTGGAAGGTACTCGGCATTGTCCAAATCGAAAGTATGCAAATCGTCCCAACGATTGGCCAAATCCAAAACCAATAGACCAGAAAGTGGCGAGCGCGTAACATCCTCCAGCGATCATAGACATTGGATTGGCGAACACGTCCACCTTCTACGATTGGACTACCACACTTGGAGCAACAGCGAGTCTTTAGCACTCGGGGTACGAGAAGGTTGAGGTCCGCATTGCAATTTGGGCAGATTAAGGAGTGTTTTCTGGCAAGACGTTCGGCAATCAAGATCGGAGTTAGAAACAACGGAATCACGAGTAGCATTAATACAAACAGAAGTACATTGCTCACCATTGGTCCGAGCAACGCGCTAGCTGACTTCAACAAAGGTTCCTTGACCCACACAAGGAATCCGAAGTAGCCAAAGATTGCCATAACTCCAAAAGTCAAACCGGGAATGATGATTCGAAGACGATCCTTGGATCGCTTCTTTACTTCCGCTTCAGTAAACATATTGAATTCGCACGACACTGACTGCACAGCCTTAATCCATGGTCTTGAGGCATGGTCTTATTCCATGGCCAGTCTACTTAAACTCGTACGAGAACGCACCGAGCAGATTGCCGACTTGGCCTTCGTGACACTGTAGGCACTGATTTATCGCAGGTATGGCGCCCATCATTCGAAAACTAGTACCAGTTCTTTGGGTAACTAGATTTTCGCCGGCAATCAGTCGTTCCAAGCCGCTTTTTTCAAAGCTATCCAGTTCTCGCGTTTCAAGGTCTGAGCCGCGAAGTTGATCCATTCTTGGCAAGTGGTCCAACACGTAGACTCGCGGTGTTTCGAAGTTGAGCAAGCTGACCAGCTCGAGCCGATTTAAAGGCATTTCCCTTAAATTGAACTCGAGCGGATCAGCGTTCGGCTTAGGATCAACGGACAACTTCGGCATGGCGAAACGGAATCCGTGCGGTTCAAATCCTGTTGCATGTTTGGATTTGGAGACAAATCCTAGCGTTGCAGGTATCAAGAAATTTGTGAAGGACTCTTGGTTGTACGTTTGTAGGTCCATTGAGTCGACATCCCTAAAACTCAGTAGCGGATGCGATTTGAGATCTAGGTTTAAGAGATGTTTTTCCTCGACGTCGGACGTATAACCGCTCTTTGACGGCTCAAAAAATCGAAAGGGAATCTCTTTAAGCTTTGGCACTTGAACCCGCTCAGGATGCATGCTCATCATCCGCTCAGCTCCAAATCCAATTCGCTGTACAAACGTCTCATAGGTCTGGCTATGAATCTGCTCTAAGTTGTAGTTTCTGATGGTTCTTTCATCGTAGACTTCTGTGAGTTCAGCTAGGTTCTTTCTCTGATTTTCGGATATCGCAGTTGGAACTGCTGGTCGAAGTGCGACAAGTCTATTTGACAGATCGACGATAGGGAACTGCTGCCTCGTTTCGTACAAACGCTCGAGCCTCCACGGCGGCCTAGCCCAGTTCAGCACATTTCCTGCGACCAACGCAACGCCTAGCAAGCACGTATGCCATCGCAGACGATAAAGAGCGTCTCCCTTGGATTGAACAACAGAACTAGCGCAAAGCAAAACGGCATAGGCAACTGAAAACCAATTGGATACTAGCCCCAACAACAAAAAGCAAAATGCAAGTGCCAGAATCAAAGCTTTGGGGCTGGTCGGTGCCATTCGTATGCCCGCAAATACAAAAGCAGCAAGAACGGCCGCGGGTAGAAAGTAGTGCCTCAAGCCAACCGACTGACGTGCATACTGTAAAAACACCGCAACAAAGGCGATCATCCAGAAAAGATCATTCACGCCGAAACGTTTCGATGTAGCAGTAACTTCTACAGTGGAAGTTTGTGTGCTATCGAATGGTACTGATTCAGTATTCATTGCAATTGCTCGCAGTTGCCCCGGTGTCCCGCCGGGTCTTTGTCTTACTGCTGCTCATACGGACGGGATGTCCGGGCACCCAAAACTCAGACGGGACGTCCGCGAACCGGCATACTCATCCGCTTCGCTACGACTTGGCTAATTGTAGCAGCGCAAGGGCACCAAGTCCGTAAAACGCATACTCGACGTCGGTACCTTGATCGAACTCAAATCCGTGGAAGCCACCGCTGGGGCACTCCATTGACCGAACATACTTGCCAGCCGATATCAACTGAACCTGATCGACGACGCCCAGGTCGCTCAGCGTCACTAAGGCTGTGAAGGTACTGAGAAGATCGGGAACTGGAATGCGAGTGTTCGCTTGGAAGCCGCCTTCATCCGTCTGCAAATCCAGTAGGAATTCTCCCGCGGTTAGCCCCACGTGTTCGCTGACACTATTTAGAACTTGCAAGCCGCCGATCGCAGCCGCAGTTGGGTTGGCCCCCGAACGTTTGGCGACGCGAACCTCTAAGAACCCGCCATCATCCTGCCGCTGCTTCAAAAAGAACTCGGCAGTCTTCTCAGGCTCGGGAATCGGAATCTGGATTAGCTCCAAGCAAATCAGCGTCAGAAAGGTCTGATAGGTGCTGCTGGCGTTACCTTCGATCGTCTTACAATAGCCACCATCGGATCGCCGTAGCGATTGAAGCAGTTCAGCCAAACGAGATTGCCATTGAGTGCCACAACCGGCCAAAGGATCGATGTTGCAGGAGGCTTCAATCAGCTTCGCGGAATAGACCAGTGAAAGCAGATCGACAATGGACTCGAAAGTGTTCAAACGTGAGCGAAGGAAATCGCAACTCTGTTCAGCGATTGACCCGTGCAATTGTCCAAGTATTGCCAAGCTACGAAGGGCAAAGCTTGTGTAGTAGAGATCACTTCCGCCCTCACGACCGCCCCAACCGCCGTCGGACTCTCGAAGATTCATTACGAACTGAGAATGCCTTTGTCGCGTGGGCTCGTCTAACTGAGCGGCACCGACTGTTAGGCCTATCATTAGGCGGCCAAGATAACCAGGGTCAATGTCGGCCATCTAAAATCACGTTCTCAAAGAGATCAACTTGGCTTGAACTACTTTGGCGGAGGAATTGTCTGTGCTGGCGGTTCGCTAGAAACAATCTTCACCTTAAAGCTCTCGTTCAGGTTATCTTGCTGGTACCGATAAAAAAGCGGCGCGATTCCAATCGAAAGTACGGCAGCAGCAGCCACTACCAACCAAGTTGGCCGCACATACATGAGGTCTATCGCAAAACCAAGGATTCCAATGACCATCAATCCCAACGCACCGTACATCATCAAATCGACCGACAAGTTATGTTGGATCTGTTCCGACTCTACGAAGAAAAACAGTGGTAGAACTACACTTAGGTAGGTGAACCCAGCAGTGCAAACGAAGAATACCAGCAACGCCAACCAGAGTCTTCCATGAAAATTCATGGCCTTTCGAACAAATAGCCCTGTGGCAGCGAGTGAGCCAATAAGCACCACGACTTGTAAGATAAGCAGCACATTCGACTTGTCAATCATGGCCATGCACCCTATTTGCTGCAAACATATGGAGTCATGATGTTTCGAAGTTGTTCGGGAATCTCGATCGATTGAATCGATTCCCCATGATTCATCACGTGGCAGCAAACGGCAACCACCTCGCCCCGAGCGATCAAATTATCTACTCCAGACGTGAACGTAAATTGGTATGTCACGCTTTTCGATCCTAGACGAGTTATTTGCATCGATATCTTGAGGATTTCCTCAAATCGAGCCGGCGAGAAATAATGGCACTCCACTTTGACCCGCGGCCAACTTACATACCCGCCTTCGGACACCGGCTGTACGACACTTTGGCCATTCGATCGTAAGAAGGCATGCTCCGCTTGCTCCATGTAGCACAAGAAGGAAGAGAAGTGCACGATTCCAGCAGCATCGGTCTCACAGAACTCGACTCGACGCTCAGTAATAAACACATTCCCCATTTAAAAGCGGTCCTTCGACTGCTTGCGTTGCATCAGAGATCGGTGAGCGCTGCGTACAGCAAGTCGATGGGCACGACTCGCTGCAAGAATTATAGATTAACCCAGTTAATAGAGCGTGCAGGGCCATTCAAAAGTACTCAGCACGTGGGCCACTCTGCTCCTAACCCCATTAAACGTTGTTAGAAACAGAGTCTCAAATCAATCCAATAACCTTGCCCTAAAAGGGACTATTCGCCGACGTATGGCAACAAGGCCATGAATCGGGCTCGCTTGATCGCGTTGGTTACAGCATGTTGGCTGACCGCTGAACAGCCTGTCTTGCGTCGACCAACGATTCGACCGTGGCGATTGACAAGTTTCTTGAGCGTTTCAACGTCCTTGTAATCGATGAACATTGGACGTGGACGTTTTCCATCAACGAATAGCGGATCCTTCTTCTTCGTACGTGAACGAATCTTGGATCGCTTGCGTGCCCGACTCTTGGCAGTCGTCGGAGCTCGACGTGGCATGGACATGGATTATTCCTCTTTTACCAGTTTGGTGGGGCGGTCGAAGAGATCGACTTGGCGCAGCTAGCATTGTGGAATGCCAGTAAGCCGCCCGCTTGGGTTGCTTTGACGCGGGAACATCCCGGTCAGGAAGCCCAGTATCGTAGTCGTGGGGGTCTTCGGCTTCAACCGCAAATGGGCATGAGCGAATCCTGCAAATCGCCTTTATTCCCCCTATCAGAAGGATTCGGCGTTGAAGTTCCTGGCGGAATCAACTATTTTTATGGTCTAATCGCTGAACCAGATCGATGAGATAGTATCAGCGATCCCCTCCCACCTCACTACAAATAAGCAGATCAGCCCACCTCACACCGCTGGGCACAGGTTTGCTCCCACCCCATCAGTAGCTTGGCGACCTATGTCAATTGCTAACATTTCGTCCAATGCCTCCAACACATCTTCGCGACATTGGCGAATTCCAAAGTTTGCAGTTCGACCCAAATTCGCAATTGCATCCATTGCAATCGCCGCTGTCGGTTTGCTTTCCTGGCAGCGACTAGGCGGAAACAACAAGCCAACGCTGGATTCGTCGCAAGTAGTTTGGCAACAAGTGGATCGATCGGACTTGGATGTCATTGTGCTCGGGCGCGGTAGCTTGGAGAGCCAATCCAATATCGACATCCTTTGCGAAGTTGAGGATGTGCGCAAAGACAACATCAACGGAACGACGATTCTGTGGATGACGCCCAACGGAACATCCGTCAAAACTGGCGACTTGGTCATGGAGTTGGATTCGACTCCGATGAAGGAAGCTTTGGACGACCAATTTCTATTCGTCGAAAATGCACTAGCAGAGAAGATTCAGGCGGAAGCCAATCTCAACAATCAGCAAACCATGAACACGACCGCCGAGGCTGAAGCACAACTTCAGATTCGCTTGGCCGAGTTGGAATTGGAAATGTACGTCGATGCTGAAAACGGAACGCAAAAGTTAGCCGTCGATGCAAACAAACGAAAAATCGATGACGTCACCAATGAGATCCTTGCTGCTCAAGCGACAATGGAGCTCCGCCGAGAAGAACAACGCGGCTACCAATCTCTATTCAAGCTGGGTTACGCTAATCGAAACGAAGTGCGACGATTCGATTTGACTTACTTGCAAGCTGAAGGGCAGTTTGTCGCTAAGTTGAATCAATTGCAAACCGAACTCGCGACGCTCAAGAAGATGCAAGTCTACGAGCAACGCAAAGAGCGTTTGGTTCTCGAAGGCAAATTGGCTACGGCGAAACGCGGCCTCGAGCAAGTGTTGCGAAACAACGAAGCTCGTTTAGCGCAGGTCACAGCCTTGATGCGAGCCAAAGAAGAGTCGCTCAAGAAAGAAGAAGAGAAGCTTGAGCGTTACCAAGTGCAGCTAGAGAAGTGCAAGATTAAAGCTCCACAGGACGGCATGGTCGCCTATCCCAACATTCGAACATCCGAGATTCGTGAAGGCGTTCCTGTCATCTTCCGACAAAAGCTGCTTTCAATCCCAGCTCTGGAGTCGATGCAAGTCGAAACCAAGATTCACGAATCCGCCCTGGATCAAGTTAAGCCTGGTTTGCCCGTTCGCATTACCGTCGAGTCGTTTCCAGGAACAACTTACGAAGGCTGTGTGAAGTCGGTTGCCGTACTTCCTGAGCAAAACAGTTGGTCAGGCAGTGATACCAAAGTCTATCAAACGATTATCACGATTGATGAAAAGGTCTCGGGGCTCAAGCCTGGCATGACGGCTGTCGCTGAGATCATGGTGGAGCACTTGGCCGATGTCGTCAATGTTCCGTTACACGCAGTGGTTGAAAAGCACGATCAGACTTATGTTGTTGTCCGCGATCAAGCCGATCAATTGCATCCACGACCTGTCGAGCTTGGGCAAGCTAGCGACACGCGAGTCTGCGTCGAAAAGGGCTTGAGCGAGGGTGAGTCAATTGCGATCAACGCCCATGACCTTGTGGATAAAGTCTTCACATCAGAATCCGAACCAACGTCGTAGTATTTGGTGGACTTCTGCGTGTTTATTGCCACATTTCGTCTTTCCGTTCGCAACTTGCTGCTCCACAAACTTCGCAGCATTCTGACGCTGTTGGGAACAATTCTCGGCGTCGCATCTGTAATCGCGATGCTGTCCATCGGCGAAGGGTCTAAGCAGGAAGCTCTCGAGCAGATCAAGAAGCTGGGCGCGTCGAACATTATCATTCGGAGCGTCAAGCCGCAGAATCAAGGCGATGGTCCCAGCACAAATTCCAATTCGCGTGAAGGTGTTTTAGCGTACGGCTTGACCTTTTCTGATCTGCACGCAATTGAGGGATTGGAGTTCGATGAGTGTATTGTGGTGCCCTCGGTCATTCACAAAAAGAACTTGCAACACGCCAAACGATTCAAAGCCAGCGCTCGAGTAATCGGAACCACGGATCAACTGCCTCGGATCAAAGAGATGAAGATTCGCAAAGGCAGATTCTTCAACACAGACGAAATCGACAACTCTGCCAATGTAGTTGTCATCGGCGATACGATCGCATTTGACCTCTTCGGGATGGAAGATCCTCTTGAGAAAACGTTGCTTGTTGGCGATGACGCCTATCGAATCATCGGAGTTGTTGGTTCTCGAGACAGTGGATCGGCTACACCGCTTGCCAAAGATGCCTTCGATCAGAATCAAGACCTGTACATTCCAATCTCTTCAGCTCAAAGCCGTATGGGAATTGTGCAACGCATTGTCGAAACAGGGTCAAGGCAATTGGTGCGCATCGAATTGAGCGAAATCACCATTCGGCTCAAAGAGCAACTGCAGGTTCGTCCCTTCGCTTCGGTGGTTCGCAGCATCTTGACTAAGAATCATGCGGACAAGAAAGATTACGAAGTTCAGGTGCCGCTTGAGTTGATGAATCAAGCAGAGCGAGAAAAGAGACTTTGGAATCTAGTGTTGGGATCGATCGCAGGTATCTCGCTACTAGTAGGTGGTATTGGCATTATGAACATCATGTTGGCGACCGTTACCGAGCGGACTCGTGAGATTGGAATTCGTCGTGCCATCGGTGCCAAGCGAATGCATATCATTATGCAATTCTTGATGGAGACCACAGTTCTAAGCACTTGTGGTGGAATTCTTGGTGTCATCGTTGGTATTGCCATTCCTTGGTTGTTCACTACGCTGCTAGGAATTCAAACCGCCACAAGTCTCCTGTCGGTCGTAGTTGCCTTCGGGATCTCGGTGGCTACGGGAATCGTTTTCGGCGTCTATCCTGCGCACAAGGCGGCAAGCATGAGTCCCATTGAAGCGCTTCGCCACCAGTAGGCTCTTATGCTCGCGAGTAATGTCACCAGCTCCGCTAATCGAACTGCGTCAACTGTAGAATCGGCGCAGCGGCTTGTTGGCTCGTTGAGGCTTTGGTCTTTAGCCTTTGTCGTCCTACTAATGGCTACCTCGTATCGTTTGTGGCTTCCTCCGAATTGGTCCAACTTTCCTCAGGTTCCCGCGCTGTCGTTTCTAGTTGATGCAGGCTACTGGTGTGACTATCTGGGACTCGCAGCGTTATCAGCAGGCTTGTTGTGGGCAATGTTCGGCGAGTTACGTTGGGGTACGAAACTTCGTTGGCGCGATCTTGATAACTCAACGTCAAAATGGCCCTGGATGATCATCGTGGGCAGCGGGCTGTGGTTAGTCTGCTTGAGTCAGCATCGATTGCAAGCGTGGTTCTTTCAGTTGCTTCTGTATTGCTTGGTCAGCTTGCTTTCGGATCAACGTCGTCAACTTATTTGGTTGCAGCGAATCGTCGTTTCCATCTACGTGTATTCAGCAACTGGGAAGCTGGATTTCGAATTCGTTCACACCGTCGGACAAGATTTTCTTCAAGCTACTGCCAGCTTACTACGGTTTGATCTGAGCGGTTGGAATGAAGCAGATCGAATTGTCGCCGCATTTTTGTTGCCGACTTTCGAATTGCTGTTGGCCGGTGGGTTAGTTTGGAGCAAATCAAGAAGGATGGCTGGAGTTTGCACATGCTGTTTTCACCTCGGTTTGGCGGCGCTCGTTTGGGGGCCGCTGAATCATTCGTGGGGCGTTTTTCTTTGGAACCTGCAATTCGCAGGGCAAGCCATTCTGTTATTTGTTCTGCCTGACCAGTTTCAAAGTCTATTTTCGTTTGACCTTTTCAACCGCCAGCAATCCGGTTCAACTCGCGGTACTCAATCGGGAGGTGAATCGCCTGTCAGCTCCCCGATCATTTCTTTGGCCAGCTCCGCACTAATCCAATGGCGAGACCGTTTTCTTCAAGCTTTGCTGATCGCTTCGATCGTGATGCCTTTGGGCGAGCGATGGGCGGTGTGGGATCACTGGCCCAGTTGGGCTCTGTATGCTCCGCACAGCAGCCGAGTTCGCGTGACAGTGGCAACGTATGCTGTAGATCAACTGCCCGAGCAACTCCGAGATCTGTTGCCCTCCAATGATGACGATTCGCAAGTTGGCGTTGACGTTCCCTTGGCCAAGTGGTCGTTGAAGGAGTTGGGCGTGCCGATCTATCCACAAGCTCGCTTTCAGTTGGGGGTGGCTCGATACCTGAGCTCGCGGCTCAGCTCTCCCATTGCCATTCAAGCTGAGATTCGCGAATCGGCCGACCGTTTCACCGGCAAGCGACAGATTAGACAAATGCGTGGGAGCGAAGAAATTCAACAAGCTAGCCGCTTTTTCACACTGGGCAGTTCGCCTCGACGCGATTAGCCTTTAAGCTCATCACGTTTTGGATCACACGACGCAATCACTTCGACGATTTGGCCCGAACCTTGAATTTGCACATTGAGCTTTCAGACATCGACGCAACCGAGAGCTTTGCCCGAAGGCTTGCCGAGGCGATTGACCGACCTATCACGATCGCGCTCAATGGAACGCTAGGAGCTGGCAAGACTCAGTTGGCTCGGTTCCTGTGTAGTGCTTTGGGTGTTCCAGCGGAAAGCGTCACTAGTCCTACCTATGTTCTTCTGCAGCGATATGGCGGCGAGCGCTTCGAAATCTACCACTTCGACTTTTATCGCTTGGAGAATGCACACCAGGTTTGGGACTTGGGCTTTGACGAACTACAGGAAAGCGGTGCGATCCTGTTAGTCGAATGGGCGGAGAAGTTTCCGGAAACGTTGCCCTTAGACCACCTGTCCGTCCAACTTTCCGTGCCGAATTCAGAAGATCCGGTGCACGGGCGTCCCGCCCGACGAGACGTCGAGGTTAGCTCGACTGGGCCCAGTTCGGCGCAGATTGTCCAAAGGCTTGGTGAGTTCGGTTCCTGGGCGTCTCGCCCATAATCTGTACCGGTTCGCGGACGTCCTCGTCCGAAGGGGTAGCTAGTCGAAGATCTTTTGAACCGCAGGCGCTAGCCGCAGTCAGGATCGAGTGAATCTCGGACTCAGGAGTCACCGTAAAACCAAGATCGGGCGGGGCGCCCGTGCACCGGGTTCGCGGACGGCCGCGCACCAAGACCCCGCCCCCTCAGATTAGCCGGATTGCCGGTAGTTTGCCGGTTAGAGGGGATGCTGGAACGGCACACAGCTTCCCTAGACCGTTTATTTTGTGAAATTAATTGACAATGATCAATTCGGGCAACTATATTGCAAGCTTGCGGTGTCGTGGGGTTTTGCGCGAAAGAACGCGAGAAATCCTTCGTTTCCAAACTCGTCCCAAGTCGCTTGTCTACTGCTGTATCCATTGAGAGGATCGTGAAATGACGCTTTTAGGAAAAGTATTCACGGGGCTGATTTTTGTACTCAGCGTTGTGTTTTTTGCACTTTCGATCGCAGTCAACGCGAGCCATATCAGCAACAAAACCAATGCTGAGAACAACAAAAAGGCGGCCGACAAGGCGAACCAAGAGAAGGCAACCCTGACTGAAAGATTGGAGATTACCAAGCGCGAGCTGGCCATTGAACAAATGGCTCGCAGAACTGCACTTGCTTCGTTGCAAACACAACTCAGCCAAATCGCCAAAGACCTTTCGGACAAGGAAAAGGAACTCCGCGACCTGATCAGTGCACATACTGCCATTGTCGCCGCCGAAAAGACCACCAGCGAAACGCTCAAGGCAAGTATCGCCGACAACGATCTGTTGCGTCAACAAATCGTTTCGACTCGTGAAGATCGAAATCAATTGTTCCGTCGATTGGTCGACGCCAAAGACCTTTTCAACCGATTGCAAGGCGATCATGACCGCTTGACTGAACGCTATTCTGACTTGAACAGCAATCACAATCTAGCCATGGAAAAGCTTCAAACTCTAGGGATCAAGCCTGATACCGATTTGGGCTCTTCGCCAGCCGTGAATGGTCTAGTCACCGCGGTTGCTACCGACGGAACTATCGAAGTTAACCTAGGACAAGATGATGGTATCAAGGAGAACGTCGTCTTAGATGTTCACCGCAATGGAAACTACCTTGGTCGCGTCAAGATTACCAAGGTAACTCCTAATCGATCGCTGGGCACAATCCTGACTTCCTATCAAAAGGGATACATTCAGGCAGGTGATCGCGTTGATTCCAAGTTGTACTAGTTCTTAGTGATTCGCAAATCCAAAGCAAACGAGGTTGCCATGTCGAAACGACCGCTAGATGTTTACTCGGTGATGCTAATCGCTGCAGCTATCTTCATGCTGTTTGCCTGCATCTTCATGGGAATTGAATACGGCCGCGGGGGCTGATCTTAACTGTTCTCGGGCAGCTTGTCCGCTGGCCAAGTATCGGTGCCAAGTTGTATTGCGGGCGAGACGCCCGCGCACCCTGTTCTTGCACCGCATTGAAAGGATTTCCGTGCTTGGCGAAGTGTCAACGTTGACAACTGAGGCTGCTCAATCGCCAAGATGTCCTCTCTGCGCCGGCTCAAGTATCTGCGTCAAACAGATTCGAAGCTTGAACATCCATCGCTGTTCCAGCTGCGGGCACTTCTTTCATCCTGTCGATCGTCCGCTTGAGCACGTTAAGTCTGTTTACAGCGACAAATACTTCTCAGATTCGTCCGAAGGCTATCAAGACTATCTTCAGGAAGAGCCCAATCAACGGCGGAGTGCCAAGTTCTATTGCGGGCTGATCGCCAAGCATAGTTCGTCGTCTGGAGCCGTACTGGACATCGGCGCGGCAAGTGGATTCTTCTTGGACGAGTTTCAAAAGATCGGATGGCAAGGGCAAGGCGTTGAGCCCAATCAGCGAATGCGCGACGTTGCTCTGGATCGATTCAAGTTACAGATGGTTGATGCTCTAGAGCAAGTTCCCGAAGCATCACGATTCCAATTGGTCACAATGATCCAAGTGATTTCGCATTTAATGGATCCCGTTGCGTCACTTCAGCAAGTCCACCAAGTGTTGGATCGCGATGGCTTGCTGTTGGTAGAAACGTGGGATCGCGATAGTTGGATTGCGAAACTAAGCGGCAACAGTTGGCATGAATGGAATCCGCCCTCAGTCTTGCATTGGTTCTCGCGATCAAGCTTGCGAAGCGTTCTAGAATCGGTTGGGTTTGAAGAAGTGTGTTGTGGTATTCCACGAAAGAGAATTCAAATAGGCCGCGCAGTCGCGATGTTGCGACATTCTTGGAAAGACTCGTTGGCGATGCGCTGCGTCACTACACCGCTTCGAATTGTCCCTGCTGGGCTTTCATTGCCCTATCTGCTGGGTGACGCATTTTGGCTGCTTCTACGGAAGAAGTAATCGCTGAAATTTTTTGAGTTCATCGTTGCTCATCATCGGAGTTTCGAAGCCTCTTTCAAAGCTAGTTAGGTCGGCATGAGTCGCAGATGTTTCCGTGCGATCATTAGCTGGACGTTCTTAAGAACTTTTTGCGGGGGGTGTTGAATGGTTATAGAGAACCTGTTTTAATGCTGCACAGTTTGAAGCGTAGCCTTGTGCGATCAAGTCACACGATGAATACGCATTGTTCGCTTAGGTTTTCACGAACTCACTGATCTAACAAGTCACACATTGCATGCTTGAACTCCACGGGCAAATCGAAGAAGCCGTCAACGCAATTCGTCAGCGTTGGGATCGCACTCCACACGCCGGTATCATTCTGGGAACCGGCTTGGGCCCTCTGGTGCAACAGATCGAAAACCAAGTGGCAATCGAGTATTCCTCGATACCACACTTCTTGAAATCCACTGCGACTAGCCACCGTGGACGGCTGGTGTGCGGCGACCTTTGCGGGTTGCCTGTCATGGCCATGGAGGGCCGTTTTCATATGTACGAGGGTTACCCTCTAAAGCAAATTACGCTGCCTGTTCGAGTGATGAAGGCGATGGGCGCGAATTTGTTGGTGGTCTCCAACGCGGCTGGAGGAATGAACCCATTCCACAAAGCTGGCGATATCGTCGTCATCGAAGATCATATCAACCTCATGGGCGACAACCCTCTCATCGGTATCAACGATGATCGTTTAGGTCCGCGTTTTCCTGATATGTCCGAGCCCTACAATCTTGAGCTGGTCGAAAAAGCGTTGGAAGTCGCTCGAAAGAACAATGTCGTCGCTCACAAAGGCGTGTTCGTTGCAGTTGCTGGTCCCAATCTAGAGACTCGTGCCGAATATCGTTTTCTTCGAGCGATCGGAGCAGATGTGGTCGGCATGTCCACAGTTCCAGAAGTGATAGTGGCTGTGCACAGTGGCATGCGAACCGTCGGCTTCTCCGTGATTACCGACATGTGTTTGCCCGACGCGTTGGAAGCTGCGGATGTTTCGAAGATCATCGCTGTGGCCAACGACGCCGAGCCCCGGTTGAGAACGTTGATCAGCGGCGTGCTTGAGCACGAAAAGTCGCAACTTCCAAGCTGACGTTGGTTACCGCTGCGGATTCTTAATATGTCAGTCGACTCTACTCCGATCCATCTACTGTCCAGCGCAGAGTTTCAATGCCTGGTACAACGGGCTCGTGATCAGGTGTTGGCTCATCGGCTGTTTCAGCCCGCAGTGGCCTGCATTCTTGGTAGCGGATTGGGTGGACTAGCTGATTCAGTCGCTCATCCTGTCGCAATCGACTATGCCGAGATCCCAGGCTTTACGAAGACCCATGCGGTCGGTCACGCTGGTCGATTGATCACGGGCTATATCGGAGGCGTTCCAGTTGTCTTGATGCAAGGCCGCAGCCATCGCTACGAAGGACACAGTCACGCTCAACTCCAGTTTCCCGTGCATGTGATGCATGCTCTGGGCGCCAAGACACTCATCGCGACCAATGCGGCTGGTGGACTGAACACGCGATTCGAAGTAAGCGACTTGATGGTAATCGATAGTCACATCGACTTCCTTTGGCGACGTTCGATGTGGGCCAATCGTCCAACGAGTGACGATCAACCGGCTGCGCGAATGGGAGATCAGGCGCTGCGAGGCCGCAATCCCTTTAGTCATCACTTGATTCGCCGATCCAAAGCGATCGCTCGTTCGCAAGGTGCGGTGCTTCATCAAGGTTGTTATCTCGGCACGTTGGGGCCAACCTACGAGACTCGTAGCGAATACCGCAGCTTTCGTTGGATGGGAGCGGATGCGGTAGGGATGAGCACCGTTCCCGAAGTTCTGGCCGCGCGCGATTTAGGCATGGATGTACTGGCCTTTAGCGTCATCACGAACGTCGCTTCGACCGATGTTCCCAGCTTGACCACACACGACGAAGTGGTCCATTCCGGCAATCAAGCCGGCCCACGCTTGGAGCGTATCATCGAGCTATTGCTGAGCGATATGTCGGGGCAACCAGATTAGCTCCCCTCTCGTCGGCTTGGGAAGTTAGGATTAGTTGCCAAGTTCGACTAAAATCTGCTAAGCTCTTTCTACCGCGATGTAGCTCCAACCGCGGTTCCTTCGTGAGATGCCGCCGGAATCTGCACGTGACCGCCCTGCCTGTTATGCTCCCCCCTGTCCTTGCCTGATAGCTCGACCTGAACTCTCCCACCCAAAAAAAATAAATCAGGAACATCACCGATGCCGACTAACTCAAGAAAGCTCAGAGATGCTCGGACGTCTGACGGTGCGCGGGCGTCTCGCCCGCATTTAGATGGTACGCGGACGTCCCGTCCGCATTTGGAACAATCAAACAGTACGCCCGTGAACCCATTCGCGAACAGACTCCGTCACGATCGTCGATCTTTTCTTGTAGCGTCAGCGGTGGGTTGTGCGGGTTTGCAGTTGGGAATTCCGCGAGCTGTGACCGCAGCCTCTCCAACTTCGTTCGCGACAACCGGAGGCAAAGCCAAGTCAGTCATACTCTTTTTTCTTTGTGGTGGAGCCTCCCACATCGATACATGGGATATGAAGCCCGACGCGCCGACCGAATATCGCGGCCCTTTCAATCCAATCGCGACAAGCTCGCCTGAGATCCAACTTTGTGAACACCTTCCACAGCTCAGCAAGCAAGCCCACCACTTAGCGATCTTGCGTTCCGTATGTGGAACGGTAAGCACCAACGATCACCACGCTGGATACTACTACAATCTCACGGGACACGCGGCCGATCCAACATTCTTGTCGTTGGGTAACGATCGACGACCCTATTCGACCGATTGGCCATACATGGGTACGGTGGTCGCATCGCGTAGGGCTCAGAATGGAAGCTTGCCGAATGCCATTACGCTTCCGCACATGCCCAGTAAAGCTCCCTACACGCGTCCCGGGCAATTCGCTGCCAAGTTGGGCGTCGAGTTTGATCCGTTGTATGTGCAAGGCAGTTTGGATCAACCTCTGAAGTTCCAAGCTCCTTCGCTAACTCTTGCTGGCGACGTGAGCGCGGATCAACTGCAATCACGCCAACAACTGCTTAGCACTCTAGACCAAGCTCGATCAACCTTTGCGACGACGCCTCAGCAAGATCTTTGGAAGCAACATCAGCAACGCACGCTCGACCTGCTGCTGTCGTCCAGTGCTACGACGGCGTTTGATGTAAGCGCCGAGTCGTTGGCGACACGTGAACGCTACGGCAAGACAGTGAATGCCATGAGCCTTCTGATGGCTCGACGGCTTGTTGAAATTGGCATCCCGTTCATCACCGTATTTTGGAAAGAGAATGAAGCCATCGCTAAGCAATGTGCCAGTGCGGGAGGCTGGGATACTCATGGCAATAACTTCAACTGTCTGAAAGATCATTTGCTTCCCGAGTTTGATCAGGCATTTTCAGCATTGATCGAAGACTTGCACGCACGACAATTGCTCGATCAAACTCTGGTCATGGTGACAAGCGAGATGGGGCGCAAGCCTAAGATCGGCGATCCTCGCAGCGGTGGAGCGGGCGGTTCGGGCCGCGATCATTGGACTCATTGTCAAAGCGTCTTAATGGTTGGTGGCGGAATCCAGGGCGGGCAGACTTACGGGACAACCGATCGCTTCGCCGAGTATCCCGATCAAGACCCACTCACACCTGCCGACGTTGCCAAAACCGTTTATTACGCGACCGGCACCAACGACTTGATGGCACAGGACACTCAAGGTCGCCCCTATCATCTTCTTGAAGAAGGCCGCGCGGTTACATCACTTTTTGGCGTTTGAGGACCCCGTAGCCAACGTAGGGCGTGTGAAGTGAGCTTACAAAAGCTCGCTCAGCATAGTGGCTTAACTGGTTGCGAAAGTAAATCTTTGAACACAGTAAGTCCGCGAACGTAACACGCCATGTGCAGCGTTCGTCTTTCCCGCAATCATGTTCACGCAGAAAGCAATGCTGTGTTCCGCGGATAGATGTTGGCGAAACGTGTGTAGATTTGGTGCGAGGTATTATGCTGACGCGAACTGTGTCGGTTGTGCATCCGCTTCACACACCCTACAAAAAAAGAAAATGAGAAGTGGCTACGGTTTGGTATCGTAGGGCGTGTGAAGTGAGCATGCAAAAGTTCGCTGAGCATAGCGGCTTAACTGGTTGCGAAAGTAAATCTTTGAACATAGTAAGTCCGCGAACGTAACACGCCATGTGCAGCGTTCGTCTTTCCCGCAATCATGTTCACGCGGAAAGACATGGTGTGTTCCGCGGATAGATGTTGGCGAAACTTGTGTAGATTTGGTGCGAGGTTTTTGTGCTGATGCAAAGTGTGTCGGTTGTGCATCCGCTTTACACACCCTACAACTACGGCATTTCCCGTGTGCCTTTCTTTTGAAATGGCTCGCTGAGCACGATCTCGGTCAGGAGAGTGCTAAAGCGATAGTTGTCTTGCTTCATCTTGGCAACGATCTTGTCGACAGCACACTTGTCGTAATACTCCAAGCCACGGCCGAGCGCATAGGTCAACATCTTTTCGGTCAAACACTGCACAAAGTCGTCACGATGCTTGGACGAGAGTATCTTTCGTAACTCTTCCGAGTTCTTAACCGCTGTTCCATCGGGCAAAACACCCGAGGCGTCAATCGGCTGACCTTCGTCGTGAGTTCGATAGCGTCCGATGGCGTCGTAGTTCTCTAGAGCCAGTCCTAGTGGATCCATCAACTTGTGACAATTCGCACAAGCCGGGTCGGCGCGATGCTGCTCCAAACGCTGACGTAAAGTGCCGGTTAGTTTTACCTTCTCCAGCTCAGGAACTCCCGGGGGAGCAGGCGGAGGCGATTGGGCTAGCAGGTTATCGAGAATCCACTTGCCACGTTTGACTGGGCTTGTTCGCGTTGGGTTGCTGGTCACGGCTAAGACGCTGGCCTGAGTCAACAAACCGGCGCGTCCAGTGCCTTTCAAAGATACTTCGCGGAACTCTTTGCCTTTGACATTGGGAATGCCGTAGAAATCAGCCAGCGGCTCGTTCAAATAAGTGAACTCGCCATCCAGCAGCTCCATCACGCTCATGTTCTTTCGCATCACGCCGGCGAAAAATGTCAGCGTCTCACGTTCGACCAATTTGCGTGTCTCATCGTTCCATTTGGGGAACTGATCCGAGTTGGGCTTGAAGTTCTTAAGCTTGCGGAGCGTCAGCCATTGACCTGCAAAGTTCTCAACAAACTCATTGCTGCGAGGATCTTTCATCATCCGCGCGATCTGCTTTTGCAAGTTATCGCCTTCGCGGAGCTTACCAGACCAAGCGAGTGCCAAGAGTTGATTGTCCGGCATTGTGCTCCACAAGAAATAGGACAATCGTGAAGCTAGTTCAAACTCGTCCAATTGACGATACGCAGTGGACGAGGCATCGCCCCGTGGTGGCTCGACGCGATACAGAAACTTCGGCGAGATCAACAAGGCCTGCAAAGAGACTTGCATCGCTTCCTCAATCGATCCCTCGTCCTTGCGAACATCTTGAGCCAGCGCGACAAGTTGAATGAGTTCATCTTCAGCGACTGGTCTTCGGAACGCTCGGCTGGCCAACATTTGCAGCATCTCTTTGAAGACCGCCTTCTCGTCTTTCTTCTTTTCGAGCAGGTCGAGCGTTTGCTTGTGCAGTTGCGTTAGCGTAGCTGGATCAAGCTTCTCTTTCGATTGGCGGCTCGACGTTAGTTCGACGTGATGCACGTGCAAATTACGATCTTGTTGCTTCTGGCCATTTTCGGCTGCTTGGTAGAAGTCGTTCATGAATTTAACGCCGATCTTGACTTCACCTTTACGAAGCTTCAGTTCAACTTTGTAGGGCTTAGGATCGGCGCGATCGTTGGGTACATTGATCTTCTTGACGGGCTTCTCGTCGACCAAGACTGTGACTTGCACGGGTTCATCGCCAGCCTGATCGCCTGATAAGGTCAGCTTCAAATCAAACGGGCCGCCCCATGGCAATTTCTCGGTCCAAAAAGCTGTCCCGGAGGATGCGATGGTGCGTTGGCTTTGACCATTGCCATCGCCTTGAAGTTGAGCTCCAGAGTATTCGGCCGTGAATGTCTCAGCGGCTGGAGGCGCCAGGAAGACTTGGCGGCTGATCTCTTCCGCGGCCAAGAAATACTTTTCCATGAGCAATGGTGGCAATGTCAACACATCACCAATGTTGTCGAACCCATAACCAACGTCATCACCTGGAAAACTGGAAGCCGGTGCGTAATCGATTTTCAAGAGTTCGTTAACGGTGTTGCGATACTCGTTTGCGTTCAGCCGACGGAGTGTAACTTGGCCGGGATTGGGCGTCATTCCACATTCAAAATCGGAGATCGTCGCTTCGATCCACTGCTTGAACAGTTGTCGCTCTTGATCGGTCATGGTGCTGGAGTCGGCGGGCGGCATCTCCTTGAGCTCGACGCGTTGGATGCAGCGTTCCCAAAGCCGCCGAGCTTTCAGAAATTCGACCGGCTTTTGAAAGTGATCCAGTGTGACTCCCGCATCGGGCTCAGCGCCTGAGTGACAGTCGATGCAGTGCTTTTTCAGAAGCGGCTGGATCTGCTTAACCAACTGCTGAGCCTTCGTTTCCTGACCAGACGCCAGACCGGACAGACTAGCTGTTAGTAGAAGCGATGACGATAGAAGACCTTCAAGCCGAAGTGCCATCGAATTATCCAAGAACGAGTAACGAAACGACGCTAACTCATTATAGTTGAATCTCAAGCCGCTTCGAAGGTCTACAGTTGCCACGCCAGTCCCTGGCGTTCTTCATCTTTTCTTTAGGATTCTGACAGGCTTTTACCAGGGCCGAGTCGTAATAACACCCTCTTCGGGGCTGCTGGCTGTGGCGTAGAGGCGTTTGGGGATTCGTCCCGACAGGTAGGCCAATCTTCCGGCAAGCGCAGCATGCTTCATGGCATGCGACATTCCGATAGGATCTTTAGCGTGAGCGATGGCCGAATTGAGTAGCACTCCGTCCGCTCCTAGTTCGAAGGCGACGGAAACATCGCTGGCCGTTCCAACCCCGGCATCGATGATGACGGGATAGTCCGAATCGCCTTCTTTGAGATACTCGAGGATAATCTGCAAGTTGTTGGGATTTAGAATTCCTTGACCACTGCCAATGGGGCTTCCGGCAGGCATCACGCTGGTCGCTCCAGCCGACTTGAGACGTCGAGCCACAATCGGATCGTCGCTAGTGTAACAAAGAACGTGGAAGCCATCGGCCACCAGCTTTTCGCAAGCTTCGATCGTTGCGATGGGATCAGGCAACAGTGTCTTGCTATCGCCCAGCACTTCCAACTTGACCCAATCCGCGCCCGGATTTTCTAATGTTCGCAGCAGTTCACGCCCCATTTTGGCAACTCGAAGAGCGTCTGCTGCACTGTAACAGCCTGCCGTGTTAGGGAGCAGAATGTACTTTGCTGGATCGATGTAGTCCAAGACATTCTGGCCAACGCGGTCATACATTCGCTCGCGGCGAACGGCAACAGTCACAGCGCTTGACCCCGAGGCTTCCAAGGAATCACGCATCAGTTCCAGCGTGTCGTACTTGCCCGTTCCGATAATCAAGCGACTAGCGAGTGTGAAGGGGCCAATCTTAAGCGGCGAATCAGCCTCGGTCATGCCAACTTCGTTCAAAAAAAGCGACGTACAAAACATTCTTCACATTCAAGACCTAGCTCAATTTCGTTAGCACAACGTCAGTCAAACAACTGACGACTTCGGCGGCTCGGTCGAATGCGAAACAGGCTCATGATTGTACCCCACGACCGGAAATTGGGCAGGTAGGCAACTCTACTTCCAAGTAAGCTCTGCGCTGCAATCGCAAGGAAAAACGATTGGCTAAATCACAAACGCCGCGGGAATGGTATTGCAATCGAACTCCCCTTTCCGGTCCAACCTTTTGTACCAAAGAATCAAGCTTAAGCTGAGAAAATCGTGACGGATTGGCTGATTGCTTTAAGCGGTTTTGTAGTATTTCTTTGCAACAACGCCAGCGATCAGCATCAAGATAATTCCAAAAACAACCCAAAGCCAAACTCGCGAATTGTTTGGAAGCAATTCAGCCAATCCATAGTGCGACAAGCTGAATTCAGCGGCTTTTAACGGATTGTGGCTGATTGCGCTGTTAGAAGTGATTTGTTCGAATGAGTAAGTTTTTGCCCCGGAAACGTTACTAACCATCCTTACAGTTGATGGAACAAATGGATCTGAATCGTAAGCATAAGTTGTAGTCACTTTCGCACGGAGTCCGTCTCGGGGAACAGCGTCCTCAAGGACCTCTAAAACGCGGCAATTCGATGCTGGGTCAAGTCTAACGACTACTTTTTCGAAGGCGGCAGGCTGATGCTTTCCAGGACCAGGGGAGATGTTTAGCTTTGCCTCTTCTAGATCTGTGATGCTAAACTCAATTTGACCGTTATCAAGTGTTTTCCAATCCGCAAACTTGTAATTCGAGTTCGAGAATAGATCTATTAGACTCGACTCGTAAACTGAAAAAGCTTGCTTACGACGATTCTCGATGTCGAAAAGCTGCTCTGAGGAACTTAGCTGAACAACCTGCCATTCTCCTGCTGGATTCTTACCCAACGAGTACGCACGACCGTGTGAAAAAATCTTCGCTTTGGTGTCAGATTCAACTTTTTGGCATTGGTCCTGAACAGCCCATTTGTCTTTGCGAGTCCTCTTTGATGGACGTGTATTGGTATTGGTATTGGTATTGGTATTGGTATTGGTGAAACTTGATTCCGCATTGGTTGTTGCGGTAGCCGAATCCAACTTCTTCCAGCCTGCCAGCGCCTGCTCGATTTCGTCCGCGACTCCATCGTTACTCAGTGCGCAAAGTAGAAATGCCAGAATTAATGATCGTCCAACAGAATGTATCGTCATTCGATCATATCCAGTGATTAAGAGCGTTACGAAAATCAACTAGCTAGAATTGCAACAAAGCCTACTCTCCGCCTCCGCGAGTAGCCATCTTTTCAATCGCATCACTTGAATAGGCCATAAAATGAACTGATCCATCACATAGCACGAAGTTCGCACCGCCGCTATGGAGGCTCCAGTAGTGACCAGCGTTACATTCGTCTGAAACTATTGGGGGATGAAAAAAGTTTGCCCGACCGTCGCAACTTGGAACAAAATGATTAAAGGCAAGGTCGCGAATTCCCAAAGTATGGTCCAGGCAACCGGCTGATTTTGGTTCGAAGGGCAGGTGATTCTGAAACCCGACTCCGGCGTACCACCAACCGAAGTCGGCTCCCGGTGATGGAGGTCGTTCTCCCACAAGTAGCGTGTTGGAAAGGCCATCTACAACTTGACTAAAGCGAATGGACGACCCTGCGAAAAGCACTCCGTCCTGCTGCCTAAAGTCCGTTCCTGAATTGCCTAAATAGGATAGTAGTCCAGCCAAGCGTGAACTAAACAACGTTGGCGTACTCCGAAACACTCTTCCGTCTTCTGGACACGCAAATGAGGCGTTCGGTTTCTGGATAAGAGGATGGGCAATTGGATCAAAAATATACCCTCCACTAGCAAAAGACAGCTCTGAGCTTTCGTATTCGGTTGATTGTTCGAGGAACGGAAGGATTGGAACGCACCAAGACTGGTATCTGCGTCGTTGATCCGTGAGGTTAGTACCTTGTGGAAGTTTCTTGTAAAGCACCTCGTGTTGTTGTAATCCTAGTCCAACTTGACGCAATTTGTTTTGACAGCTTGCACGCCGTACACTTGAGCGAGCTGCTTGTACGGCTGGCAGTAGGAGTGCCAGCAATAAGGCAACCAAGCCAACGGGTGCGATCCGCTCTATGCGCCTAGCAATCTGAAAAACTGATCTATACGAAAAGAGGCTTCCTCAGCGAAATTGATAGTTCTCACACCGTCAATTCAAAAAGGGAAGCCTCATGGATGTACAAGTTAAGGCAGGAAG
>CAUJKA010000451.1 GCA_963204965.1 Planctomycetota bacterium
AAGCAGCTTTGATGACGGGATGAGCCTCGAAGAGCGCTTCGACGATTCGGCTGAAGGGCTCGGTCAATTCAAACCGTTCGCTCAATTGCTTCAGCGTCGATTCAATGATCGCTTCAGCCTTGTTACACTCGTTGGCCCGCAAAAACTTCTTGCCCAAAGCCGTGAAGCGATGAGTCGGTACATTGGTTGCGGACGGATGGCGAAGGGAAGCGGTGTCACCCGCAAGAGCCTCCTCCAAGCAAACCATAATTGCGTCGCTAACCAAAGCTGCCGCTAGGCTTGGTGGAGTATCGGTAACGATGAGATCAGGTGTGAGCTTGGCTTTGGTAATGAGCGCTTTGGCTATCTGTTCACCGCACACAAAATCATCCATCGTAGGTCCGTAAAGCAAGACCTGAGCTCGCGTCGGTTTGACCGGTAGAGTGCAGTGGAACTCTAGTGGCCGCGCCAAATGATTGACGACCAAATAGCCACCGAAGTAGCCGTGCTCAGCGTGTTGACGTACCGAAATGAATCCAAGTGTTGCTGCCATATCGTTGTTGATAATCAAGTTCGCGCGAATACGATTCGGATGTGTTGGCCAATCGATTTGCTAGCACTAAAGCGGTTTTCAATCGCATGAAAAACCACCTTTGTCCGTTGCCGCAAACCTGCTGGTCATCATCATTGTTCGGAACTGTCCAAGCAGTGACTTGAAGCGGTTCCCTTAAAGGCCGAAACCAGAGCTGGCTAGCATTTCCCTTGAGCCAATTGCTAAACCCCTGGCGATTTCTGGGACTTTGCGGGTCGGGTTGTACTGTTTATGACAACAGTTTGTGTCGGAAATACGCCAGATTGTCTCAAGCTGGTTGCTCGACTGACAATCAGAACCGACTACAATGGGATCATTGCCTCAGTGTGATGACTGCATTTTTGTGTCATTTACTTTTGAACAATTCTCTCATTTTGCGGAGTTTCGTTGTGGGTAGCGATCCAGCACAATTCTCTCCCATGTTTCGAATTGACGTGTCTGCCGAGCCACAAGCCGCAAATGCGAGCAATACAGGCAACGCTAGCGAAGCCACCCTGGCTTTGCTTCATCAAATGCTGATTGCTCAGCAGCGTCAGAATCAGCTACTGGAGCAGTTGGTCCAAGCCACTGTCAGTTCGCAGAAACAGCGAAACACCGAGCTACAGCAGTGGAAGGACGCCAATCCTAAACTGGCCAACTCCTGCCGCCGCGCGGCCGAAATCCTCTCCAAGGTACAAAGCGAATTCCTTCAGCAGCTTACGGTTGAAGTTGAAGACGAAGAAGAAAATCTACTGGATGGCGAGTTCGTACTCAGCGAGTTCGTCGATCGCTTCGGCCCTCGACTCGCTCACCTTAACGGAGTTCTACAGGTCTTGGCGCAGTTGAGTGCCAACACTCCAAGCAAGTAGATCTAGCTGGCTAGATCAGTGAACCAACAAACGGACCCGCCAAGAGTTCCTTGGCGGGTTTTGTTTTGGTCAAACTTTGATCCTTCTTTGACTCAAAGCACTCAACGAACGTGACTCACACGGCGAAACACAGCGGGTCATGCCCCAACCCGCTGCGTTTCCGTCGGAAGTGTAGAAACGTAGGGCGTGTGTAGAGGTCCAACAAAAAGTCGCGTTGCTCTAAGAACAACTATGGCCAAAGTCGAGCAGTCCGAACACTTTGTTTCTGACCTCGCAACACGCCAATCGGAGCGGTCAACGTTTGGCGCACGTGTGTTACGCGTGCGGTCAATCGGCGCTCCGAACTGTTATGGATTGCAGGCTCCATCGTGCTACACACACAACTGGTAATCGCACGCTTCACACACCCTACAGACAACGGTTGCTATTTCGCGCTACTAAGCTTCATCGCTTCGGCGATTGACTTGGTTCCCAGCGTTTTTTGATTGAAAGGACCATCAGCACTAGACTTGGGCCAGGACGCTTGATCGGCGAATTGTCCGTCGTCTTTGAACTCCTTCTGAAGTTTGGCAATTTCGCTTTTCAGCTCGGCGAATTTTGCAACGATCTCCGTCTTGGCAGCTTCCTTAGCGTCAAACAACAGATTGTGTTGCTCGGTAGGATCTTTGGTGAGATCGAACATCTCATAAGCATCCTTCTTCCAATAGTAGATCAACTTGTGCGTCTTTGTCCTTACGCCCAAATGTGCCATCGTATTGTGGTGACCTGGGTCGTGATAGTAACGATAATAAACGGTAGTACGCCAATCCTTAGGGCTTTCACCGCGTAGGATTGGAGCCAACGAACGACCTTGCATCGACTCAGGAACGGGTACTCCGGCTAGATCAAGAAACGTTGGAGCCCAATCGATGTTGGTAACCATTTGATCTGGAACGGATCCGGCTTTGATGCCTGGTCCGCGGGCAATCAACGGAGTCTTAAGACCAGGCTCGTACATAAATCGCTTGTCATACAGCCCAAGATCGCCCAAGTACCAACCGTTGTCTGCGGAGTAGATGACGATGGTGTTCTTGGCTAAGCCTGACTGGTCCAAGTAGTCCATTACCTTGCCGACTCCGTCGTCTACGCCTTGCACGCAGGCCAAGTAATCTTGCATGTAGCGCTGATACTTCCACTTCACCAAGTCTTTGCCTGTTAGAACCTTCCCGTCGACTTCAACTTCCTTGGGCTTCTCGTTACGCCATTGATTCAGAGCTGGACCTTTTAGATCTTCAGGTGGCGTCATCTTGAGATCGCGACGAGTCAAATCGTTAGCGACGGTTTGTTGATTGACAGGCAGCGCCGATGGTCGCGTTGCGTAGTCATCCCACAACGTGTCGGGTTCAGGAATCTGCTTGCCCGCGAATTTTTCTTTGTTACGTAGATCGGGATCCCACTCGCGGTGAGGAGCCTTTTGGTGCAACATCAAGAAGAAAGGCTTATCACTGGGGCGATTCTTGATGAACTCGATACCCAAGTCGGTTGTGATATCGGTGCAGTGCCCCTCAATCTTCACTTTACCGGCTTGAGTCAAGAAATCTGGATTCCAGTATGCGCCTTGGCCGGGCAATACAATCCACTGATCAAATCCGGTTGGATCAGATCCCAAATGCCACTTTCCAATGATGCCCGTGTGATATCCAGCGTTCTGTAAGCGCTTGGCCACATGATCCCTAGATCCATCGAATTGATTGAAAACAGGCACACCATTCATGTGCGAGTATTGACCAGTCAGCAGCGTCGCTCGACTGGGCGTGCAAATTGAATTGGTGACAAAGGAATTGGAAAACCGAGCGCCTTGAGCTGCAAGACGATCCAAATGAGGAGTCTGGTTGACTTTGGAGCCATACGCCGAAATTGCGTGCTGAGCATGGTCATCGGAGAAAATAAAAATGATGTTGGGACGCTGAACTTCACTGGCTCCTGCCATCGAGTTCAGAGCTGACGACACAGCTACGAAAACGAGTAACCACAGTCGGCTAAATTGATTCATCGGTCGATACCTCGGAAGCGTTCTTGGGAGGGGAGGATCGAAGCGAGTGCGAGTTCCGGAGTGAGGAAGTGGCATGCTTCGCTTGGTAGGGGAGCAGCAGAGTACTGCAACATGATACATCAAGCTCAAGAGCTTGTTGTGAAACGAGCTCTGAAAAATCAGTCCAGAAAGCTCACCCGATCGCAACAGGAGAGGCAGCGAGGCTACTTAGCCTGCTTGGCCGCCAATTGACTGCTCACCATTTCAATTGGGATAGGAATGCCTTTTAGGATTCCCTCGACCACGACAGATTGGCCGACAAAGCCTTGGAACTTGGTGACTACGATTCGTCCGCGGCGAAGCTTTGACATTTCGCACATTAGAACTAGACGATCGCCGGGAATTACTGGATCGCGGAATCGAACATCTTCCAATCCACCAAAACCGACCATCTCACACCCGAGCAGATCATACTTTTGAGAAAAGTAACTGCACATTTGCGCAGCGGCTTCAAGCATGACGACTCCGGGCATCAACGGCATATTGGGCATGTGTCCGCGAACCCAAAATTCGTTATTGGTGACATCCTTGTAGCCAGCACAAATGTGCTTCGAAAGATCCTCGTAAACAATGGCAGTCAACTGCTCCATTTCAAAACGCTGTGGATTGTATTTGCGGATTTCGGCCGCATCAGCAATCACATTGTTGAAATCGAGTGAGGCTGGATCGAGAATCAATTCGCGTACAGACACCTCTGGGAACTCCAAAGTCTAGACAAGGATGCTCTATTCAAGATTTTTTGGTGGCCTCCCCGTGCTGGATGTCAAAACCGACCCATCGAATGGGCAAGCTTAGCAGCTCCAGAGCAGCGGGAAGCAACTCGATTAGGTGCGAACCTTCTTACGCTTTGCCTTGCGAGTCTTCGCATTGGCAGGACGCGCTCCGTGGTTTGCCTTCTTCAACTTGTGGTGTGGCTTGGTCATATCTAAACCCTCCGAAAATGGTAGTTTGCCCTGAAAAGTTCGATAATGGTAACAGCTCCTCCTTGCCAGCGAAAGGCTTGTTTTCACCGTGTTTGGCCTGAACTGGACAATTGGAAATCAGGGAATGCCGAGAATCTGCCCTACCTGCGCACCTACTCGGACCGATCGCCTTGGCTCCTGTGACCAGCAGCAGTCGGTCGTGAGAGGCGATTTCTGATGCCGCAAGGTCCAGAATCGTCCGCCAACCGCCGGTTTCGAGGACGACGTCACTATTTTGCCCGTCGAAATCCACCCGGATTGCGAGAACGTCTCGATCAACCATCGTAAAATGTTGTTTGCCGATGCTGACAAACTCCAGTCTGGAGAATATCTGGTCAACGCAACATAAGGTCTGTCACCATGTCAGTTCACTGGCTTCTAGCTGCGAAAGAAACACTTCGTGCCGCTCTCAACGGGAGCGAGCTTGGGTTCGAACCGTGGATACAACGGATCGACGATGTGCTCAAGAATGTTTTTCCCGAGCAGACAGTGATCGTTCGCAGCTACTTTCGCGGATACAGGGAATTCTACGGCGTGGTGATCCTGTTCGTGGAAACTCAGCCCGCAAATGCGATGACACGCGGACGATTCCACTCACCGGGCACCTATATCGTCAAAGTTGCGTTTGAAGAAATGCGAGAGGCATTGAAGCAGGAAATCGCCGCCTGGAACAATTCTCGTCCTAAGCACCTGCGATCCGACAGCATCTTTGTTTCTCTGGAAGCATTTCCCGACGATGTGACCACCGAAGCTCTCGTGTACGGCGATGCTCAAGCCGGTTTGGGCGGCCTTGATGTAGTCAGCCTGGAAGATGCCTGGAATCAGTCGTGTCGTTTCGGAGTTCCTCTACCGGAATCCATTGATCGCGCCCTGAGAACTCTTTACAGCCGAATGGGATTCCACTTCTACCCTCACGCTCATTTGGAGCCACCGACAACGTACCTGACTTCGAATCGTCCGGACTTGCAAGAGCTACTTAATCGTTATGACGAAAACGTGCCGGTCGAGAACGATCGCAATAAGCGTCATGATGCGAGGCGACGTCAGTTGCGTCGGGAGACGACAGCGCTGCTGGTTGACAACTCGAAATACCCCAACAATACCGAGTACTTTGCAGACCCCATTGATGTGCTGGCCGGACTCAAGGCGGCGGGAATCGGTCCAGAAGTTCTCCGCGGCACAGGACATGGGGACCTGCATGGAAGGAATGTGCAGGTCTCGGTGACCAATGATGAAGTGTCGCACTGCGCGGTGTACGACTACGAGAAGTTTAACACCGGGAATTTTCCAGCCTGGGACTTCATCAAGTTGGAAATCGAAACTGCAGTGCGTCTGCTTGATCGCTTCGGCCACAAAAGCAACGCGTCCACCTACGTACAGCAGTGCCTAACGTTTTGGCGACATGTTGCTGAGCGAACCAAGGCTTTCGATCACGGTTCCTCGAACTCATCGGACATTCAATTGCCTGGCCCCGAGTGGGTTCGCTTGGCGGATCGTCTCGTTCAATTGCGCTTGCTCGCGCAGGAACATTTGGGAAAAAGCCGCGGACGCGTGTATGAGTGGATTGAGGAGTATGAACTTCTTACAGCTTGGTACGGATGTCGTGCAGGACTCTACGAAAACTATGAGCCACGTTGGACGATCGCCGCGCTGGTGGCTGCAGGTGTCGCCGCTAGGCAGTTGATGCGGCGGCAACCAGCTCAAACGGAATTGGGCCATCGCCGACGTTTCATTGCAGCCAAAAAGCTTGCCCGCAGCAACAACGCAGAAGACCGCGTAAAGGGGGAAAAGGCACTTGCCGAACTGAGCCGATCGTTTCCTCATGTCCTGGAAATTCAGGAGGAGCATTCGTTGGTGCTGATCAGGTTGTCTCGCTTTCAAGAAGCCGAGCAGATCCTGAACTGCGTCGCCCAGTCCTACGACCATACGTCCGCCGAAATCCCTTGTCGCTGGGGTTCTCTTTGGAAGCGTCGCGCGTTTGCTACAAAGCCCTTCGATCATCATTCACTGGAAGAGTCCTTGAAGTGGTATCGTCGAGCCACAGAGCTAGAACCGACGAATCATTACCCCAGAATCAACGTGGCGACTGTGCTACTCATTCTCGAACGACGCGCTGAGTCTCAAGCGGAGGCGACGCGAACTCTTGAATGTCTCGATACGGATGGCCAGCGGGATCACTGGTGGATGGCTACCAAAGGGGAGGCAACTCTCTTGGAAGAGCTTGATGTAAGTGCGGCGCTGGAGTGGTACCGACGGGCCTCAACCCACCGTGAATGCCAACCTGCGGACCGCCAGTCGATGCGTGACCAGTTGATCTTCCTCCGGCCACATCTCACCGAACGCACTCAAGCACTCGTGACCGAAGACAAACTGAACGACATTTTTTCCCCGCCTAGCAAGGAATCAACCTGACAACCAACGAACAACAACCCGTCGGCACATCGAAATTCTGTCACACGTCCTTGGCTAAAAGCGAACATTGGGCCACTAGCGAGGCTTTAAACCACCTAACTAGAGTACTTTTGGTTGTCAGGCCCGCTATGTAAGGAGCGATATTGAGGATTCTGTTGTCCTAATATTTGAAGAATGTCCTTCCTATCGTAAAATTGAAGTTACTCTCTTCACAAACGCGGATGTTTCTGAAATCCTTATCCTAGCAAGCCTTCCCGTCGGCCTACCTGTTCTTACGATCGGATCGAAGTGTAATGAGCTCGTTTGATCCATTTGATTCAGATGATGAACTCAAGCTTCAACCGCTTGACCTAGGTTCCTCGCAGGGTTCGCAGTCCGGACCATCGGCAGGTTTACCGTCTGGCCTGCCTGTCTTCGACTTCGGCCCAACCACGGCGCCTTCCGCCACAGCACCTTCCCCCGCGTTGCCCCAGCCAGCAGATCCGTTCGCGGGAGTTTTCGAAGCTCAATTGGTCGAAGAGACTCCAAGCGTGAATCCTGCTCCGCTGCTTGCTAGTATCGCCGAGCCTCCCGTACTAGCCGAGCCGGTTTCGGAACAGGAGATCGAAAAGCGTCGTCGCTGGAAACGGCTGATGTTCACTGCTGCTCCCAGTTGGATGATCAGCCTTGTTCTCCATGTCATCTTAATCGTGACGTTGGCACTAATGACTTTGGATCCCGTTAATTCGGTCCTATGTATCTTGGAAGGCGGATCGGAAAGCGATACGACAACGATCGACGAGTTCAAGATCGACGGTCCTCAACAATTGGACACTCCTCAGCCTGCAGAAGATCAGGTAACCGAGAATACCGAAGTCTCACCCAAAATGGACTTGTCGGATGTGCAAGAGCCGACGATGCCTTTACTACAAACGACACTGACCACGATGAGCTCCGATGTACTCTCGGAAAAGTTGATCGATCGAAACGTGCTGTCCAGCGCTAATTCGGCAACATCGGCCATGTTGACAAGTCGGTCAACTGCAAACAAAAGTCAAATGCTTGAGAGGTTTGGCGGCAGTGCTGAGAGTGAAAAGTCGGTTGCGATGGCGCTGAAGTGGCTGGCGGCTCACCAAATGAAAA
>CAUJKA010000452.1 GCA_963204965.1 Planctomycetota bacterium
GACTGATTGGTAATGCGAAGGACTTCCTCGAGTAGCTCGGGTGAGACCTTGGCAACGAAGGGATTGGGTTTGGCTTTCACCGCTTTGACTCGCTTTTGAATAACGACTCCAGGATGAACCCAATCGCTCGCCTGGACATCGATGTGGGTCCACGGAAAAAAGATGAATCCGATGCAAACGCCGTTCTCAAAGAACTCAACGTCTTCTGGAATCTTTCCTTTACGCTCCAAACACGCTGAGCCGTAGGCAGCATTAAACAGCATGACGGCAGAGTTTAACAGGAAGACCACATGGGGTAATTGCGTTGCGATAGTCCGTAACGGGACAAGCACGATCGAAAATGCGACCATACTTGAGGCAATTACGTAAAGGCCGATCCGTGAGCTCCGCTTGGATGGACTCTGGTGGCCCACCAATGCGCCGCTGCCAATTGAATTGCCACTATAACGTCGAGAAACGATAAACAAAGAAAAGACAAATCGCTTGATCAAGTGCCAATAGATGAAATAGCCACACACGACGCAGAAAAAAACGTTCGCACTGTAGAGTGGAATGAAGCTCTGAATCAATCGGCCGACAGTAATCGCCAGAGCAACCACCACTGTGAACTTTAACAAGTCGAAAATTGAAAACCGCAGAGTTTCAATGACGACCTCCCAACGGTGGCCTTTAGTTCGGCTGCTAGGATTTTTCGTCATGTTGGGTTGAGTGATTTGGTCTTCAAGTTGGTTAATCTAGCGTCTGGCGAGAGTTGTTAACAACCGAATTCGGGAATCCACCGCTTGGCAGTCTGGCGACGGTGGCTACGAATTGGCGACGGTGGCTACGAGCTTAGATTATGGCTTAAGCGGTACCTACTATCAATCCAACAGCGAAGAACTTCGAGGGCAATCAGTAGGTCCAACCAGCGGAGAGTAGCACTCCGTTGCTGAGCGAAACTCGCGAGGCAGAGCTGGAGACATATTCCAGGGAGCGATCAAGTGCCAAGCCAGTTTCAACGAACCAGCCTCCACCACCAGCTACGATCCTTTCGATGCCCGTAGTGATTCTTATGTCTCGTAGTGCAACTTCATCGGCGACTCCGCCACTTCGTGTCACTGCCCACGTGTTGCCTCCGATACCGATGCTTACGTACGACCACAGTTCACTTTCAGCACCATTCTTTCGTAAACGATGCCAAGCTCGTGATCGAGGAAACTGTAACTCGAATCGATTCTGTTTATTAGGAGTCCAGGTTAGTCCCACCGCTGGCAACGCTGTAATATCGGATCGCCCAAGATAGACCGCTCCGAAGCTCACCGAGAGCACTTCAGGCTTGTAGTCCCAGATGAACAGGCCCAATCCAAAGACACGCACGGCATTTTCAGTTGTCTTGAAGTCGCTTCGGTGTGATGGGCGAACCAACGCCAAGAGCTTGAGTCGATCATTGATCTTTCGGGAATGGAATACTTCTAAGCCGACATCGAACAGTTCCGAGGGTATCTCTATTGCACTCGATGCATCGATCCAGTCACATCGGAACGATGGTGTGACGGCTAGGATATTGTCCATGTTGCGACCCAGTGGCAATCCGATGGTGATCCCAGCGCTGGCAAAGGTCGAGCTTAAATCGTTCCGACTGGTCGCTCCTAACCATCCGCCAGCGAATGCAATCTTTTGGATCGCTTGTTTCTTGAACTTGGGTAGCTCAACCTCTTCGTCGAACAAGATCCTCGGCATCTCTGTTGGCAATGCTGCGGATATCGGATTTGAGATGGCTGGGGACATCGCTGTCGGAGCCAAAGTCTGCTGATAAGTTTGTTGCGAAGGCGAGTACTCAGGCTGAGCGTTGATAGGACTTGTGTAGTACGATGGTAAAGACTGAGCAGGGTATTGCTCCTGCACAGCTACCAAAAGTGCTGCTACCAAACTCAGACCAAGTTGTATCACTACATCGCCTCCTGCAAACGCGTGTCGTTTAGCTTATCGCCGCGTCAAGCTCTCAAGGACTCAGGCTAGCAACTCAATCAATCGCAATGCCAGACAATCCATGGCGGTAGTTGTATTGGCAACTGACGTTGGCAGTCGAGATGAAAAACTACCAGAAACTTTTCCCAAACTTCTACAAATGAATTGAGCGATTGCTCTGGACGTCACTCGGACGTTTCTGCTAGTTCAGTAGGGTGTGAAGAAGTCGACGCAATTTCGGGCGGAGTTGTATCGAAGTCGCTTGTTCTCTGTTTTGATCTGTTTGCACAAGCAACTTGACAAGGCACCGCCATGCAATCCATGAATCAGCTACCCATGATGCTCCGCAGTTTGTTTTGTATTGGGGTACTATCTTTCTTTTGCGACCAAGCGATTTCGCAGCAGACTGCTTACACTCAGCCGCAGACTTTGCGAACCGATCCAACTAGGATTAGCACTGGCTGGAAAGCATCGAAGCCGACTCCCGATCCGGCTCAACCAACTATTCGTACAACTAAGTACCAACAATTTGGCGACATGCCCAATCTTGTCGGCGGTGGCATGTCCAGTCAAAGTATGAATCAGCAGGCAGACGCACTCGCCGGTTCGCTGAACGATCTTCGCCCCGTCACGCCTTCCAACGTTGCACCTCCTAACAACTACGACGCGAATTACGACGCGAATGTCATGCCGCAAGGAGCGCCAAACCTCGGTGGAGCTCCATCAGGCGGATACAATCAAGGTGGTTTAAATCAGGGGAACTATGCTGGTGGCAATCCAGCATCGGTAAATCCGCCTCCGATGAACAACTCATCGTTCAACAACAATCCTCGGATGCAAGATTACGATCCAAGACGCGAGGTGAACTTGGGTGGTAACAGTAGTCGAGGGCTGCCTAATCAGTACTCGGGTTACGACACTCAACCGCCAATGAACATGCCTCAACAGATGGGCGTTCAGCAACGTAATATTCCAGCATCGATGGCCAACTACCAAACTGGTCAGAATTCGGTGCTTCCCAACGGAATGCAAAACCCGTATCAGAATCAGTACCCGAATCAATATCCTAACCAGTACTCGAATCAAAACCCTAATCAGTTTGGTCCCAATGGAACACAGCCTCGCAATGTTCCGCCGGTGACGACGGGGTTGCCTTATGTGACCCCAGGTCAGAACTTTGCAACATCGCCGTACCTTGGTCCGCGAAACGTTCCGTTCTACTACACCAGCTCTCAAAGAATTGTGCCAGTCAGTACCGCTCAGGGGCCAGTCGGCGGCGCGGTGTTGCCGCAGTATGCACAGCAGAACCCGCAGAACAATGTTTTGCCCAATGCTCAACTAAGTGGGGCTCAACTTAACGGTGCTCAACTCAATGGGGCTGGACCTGCTGCGGGAATCTATCCCACAAACTACGCTCAACAGCAATGTGGGCCCGATGGATCAGCCGTTGGAGCTTACGTACCACCGACCTACACGCCCAACTGGAATCCTTCGCTTTACTCGTCGAATAACTCGGGATACCGACCACTTATTTCTCTAGGGCAAGAGAACTACAACGTTCAACTCGGTCGAGGCTTGTTTGGCCAGCCCACCGTCTATGTGCCAGGTCAGTATGTGCGAAACTTCTTGAGGTATATTTCCCCCTAACCATTCTCGCTGAATCGGCAGTTTCAAGCAGAGTTTTTTGTTGGCCGAAGTTGACGCCCCGCGTACATCTCTCGGTGCGTATCGCAAGTACTGAGGGCGTCTTGTGTCTAAAAACGCAAGATTGTCTAAGGAATCTAACGAATTCAGGGTGGCTAGGATACGGAGTCCGCTTCGCGTAACATATTGGCTCAGGCAAGTCGGCCTTTTTGATGCCCGAGTCCAATGGAGCGCGGTTAATGCGTAATACGAAAGAGCTGTTCACAACGATCTCCTCCGAGTTGCATAAGATCTTTGTGGGGCAAGATGAACTTGTTCTGTCTACTCTGGTAGCACTTTTCTCTGGCGGTCACGTGTTGATCGAAAGCTTGCCAGGAATGGGGAAGACGCTTTTTGTTCGAGCGTTAGGCCGAGTTTTGAATTGCCAGTTTGGTCGAATTCAATTCACGGCGGACTTGATGCCCAGCGACATTACCGGGGCACCGCTGTTGGATATGCGAACTTCCGAGTTTCGATTCCGCCCCGGTCCAGTCTTTACTCAATTGCTTCTTGCTGACGAAATCAACCGGGCTCCCGCGAAAACGCACGCCGCTCTCTTGGAGATCATGCAGGAGTATCGCGTTACGGTCGACGGTACATCCCATCAACTCCAACGTCCGTTCTTGGTGATGGCAACGCAAAACCCGATCGAGAGCGAGGGAACGTACAACCTTCCTGAAGCACAACTCGATCGTTTTATGTTCAAGGTCGTTGTAGGCTATCCAAATGAAGTAGAAGAATCGCGAATTCTGATGCTTCATAGTCAACAGATCGACCTCAACCAGCGGATGGAAGCCGAACTGCAACCGATTACCAATCCGGAAGAGATTCTTTCCGTGATGAAGAACAATGCTCTGATTCGAGTCGAACCACAGTTGGTGCAGTATATCAATCGGATCGTTCGGCAAACTCGAAATTGGCCAAGCTTCCATCTTGGTGCATCACCACGAGCCGGTTTAGCCTTGGTTCAGGGAGCACGAACTCTAGCTGCCTTCCGTGGTCGCGATTTTGCAATTCCAGATGATGTCGTGGATATCGCCCTTCCCGCATTGCGACATCGCGTGATCATGAATGCTGAAGCCGAAGTTGAAGGATTGAAAGTCGACAATGAACTGCTTCAACTGCTCAAGAGTATCGAAGTCCCCAAAGGCATTGGTACTGGCACTGGCAGCATAGCTGCAACCAAAGTTGATGTGATCGGCGAGGTCCTTAACTAATGAAGGACGCTCTGGCGGCAAGCAAGGACCATTTATCGATCCTGGAATGGGGTATTACTCCGTGGACAGTGTTGATTTTGTGCGCCTTGCCGTTGTTGATCTTGATCGGTTTTGGCATCTATCCAACTCGGCGAACTGCACTCTTAACAGCGATACCATTTGCGCTTTCGTTGTTTGTCCCCTGGGCTTGGGACTGGTACTGGGTTATACCGGTTGCGGCCGGATTGTTAGTGATCTTTTTCAGCGCCCTAGATTTGGTGCTTTTCCTGACACTGGTACAGATTCGCCAAGTTAAAGTTACTCGGCAACTTCAGCGAGTGGCCTCGCTTGGGAATCACCATAAGGTTGAAGTCTCGCTGGATAACACTGGATCGACCTCGATCCATGCAATCATTCGCGATGACACATTGGCAGGTCAATTATCGATAACACCTGCTTCGCACAAGATCTGGCTCAAGCCCAGAAAGCGGACAACGCTAGAGTTCAAAGTACTGCCAAGCCGTCGAGGCGATTTCTTGTTGCAGTACGTCTACGCTCACTTTCTCTCGCTGGTTGGACTTTGGGTTCGCAATCATCGATTCCCATGTGAGTCGCATTTGCACGTTTACCCCAACATCAAGCAACTTGGCGAATACGCCTTGTTAGCTCGCACTAATCGGCTCAGTCAAATTGGTGTCCGTCGAACCCGTAAGGCCGGTCAAGACAATGACTTTGAACGGCTTCGCGACTACACACAGGACGACAACTACCGCCATATCGATTGGCGCAGCACGGGACGCAGGCAAAAGCTAACCGTGCGGCAGTTTCAGACCGATCAGAGTCAGCGAGTGATCTTCCTGCTGGATTGCGGTCGGATGATGACTAACGAATATCAAGGCATGAGCCTACTGGACTATGCGCTCAACAGCATTCTTATGCTTAGCTATGTAGCCTTGGATCAGGGCGATTCCGTGGGCATGCTCTGTTTTTCTGACCGGATCAACACCTATGTCCCCATAGCCGGAGGCAAGAAGCAGATGAACCGCATCTTGCATGGAGGCTTCAATCAATTCCCATCCATGGTTCAATCGCGGTTCGATGAAGCGTTCTTGTATCTGTCGACTCACTGCCGACGACGATCTTTGGTAGTGCTTCTGACGAATGTGATCGATCAAGTCAATGCAGATCAGATTCAGAACTACATGCAGAATTTGAACGGCTGTCACTTGCCGTTATTGGTCCTTTTACGCGATCATCGAGTTTTTGATGCTGCGGACCATCCCACCATGGATCCTGACATTCTGTACCGCAGCGCTGCCGCTAGCCAACTATTGGTTTGGCGACATCAAGTACTTCAGCGATTGCGAGCTCGCGGTACCTTGACTCTTGACGTTTTTCCCGAAGAGATGACGGCGAGGATGGTCAACCAATACCTGGACATCAAAGCTCGCCACATGCTCTAGATAGTCGCCTTTTGCTCCGCAAAAGTAGCGGGTGCACGGGCGTCCCGCCGGTTCTTTGGATCTGAACCCTGGCGGGATCAGCTACAACCACACTACTTTTGCAGAGAAAACTCGAGACGAAACTCACTAGTTAGCTGTAAGATCCTTGGATGGTTCCTCAAGCGATCGAACATAGTTGATCAAGCTCCAAATGTCGGCGGGCTGAAGGACGCCTTCTGCTGCGGGCATTGGAGTTCCGTCAATCCCGTGAGCGATACGTAGGTAGAGCTTTTCAGGAGCTGCACCTCCGCGGTAGATGCCTTTTCGGAAATCGCGAGGCACGATCTTTCGAGGTGGCAAACCGCCTAGCGCTTGCAATGGAATCAAGGCCTCTTCGTTCGTTGGATCGATACCGCGATCCGAAGTCCAGTCTTTCGTCCAAGCGTCATAGTCCTGAGTACCACCATCGCCGTACCCCTTGGGACCGTGGCACTTGTAACAGGAAGCGGTTTCAGCAGCAAACAGTTCCTTGCCTCTAGCAATCGACTTCTTCAGTGGAGAATCCTGATCGCTGGCCGCGGCTGCACGTAATTCCGCGACAGTCGCGGTAATTGGAACGTCACCTGGCTCAGGAGCTTGCTTCACTTTGGATTCAGCGTTGACCCAACTATCCATGACTGCGGCAACGGTTTCTTTGACCATATCCTTTTGATTATCATCGAAGCCCTTAGACCCAGCCAAGTAAAGGTGATCACCCTCTTCGAATGCGATTTCCTCTGAAGCAATGATCAGGTTGCGTTCTACTTCGCCTCGAACCGAAAGATAGATCACATAGTCAACAAGTGTATTTACATCCTCGTCCGACAACTCCTTGATGGCGACCATCGTTGTACCAGCGATTCCCTTGCGAATCGTCGTGTACAAGTCTTCCTTCATCGGCTTGGCGCCACGAGTCGTACTCTTGAATTTGAACTTGCCCATTCGGAAGTCGCGCGGATAAACGTCGGCTTGCATCGCATTAATGCCGCGACCGTTTCCGGTAACACCGTGACAGGCAATGCAGTGCTGACGATAAAGTCCGCGACCAGCAGCGACCGGCCCGGAAGCCTTTTCCAAGTTTTCAGTATTGAGAAAACTCTTTTGCTCGTCTTCCAATAGATCATTTGGCAATTTGGGCTCGTTCGGAGAGCCAAACATTTCGTTGACAACTGTGGTCGCTTCGCTTACGGCGGTTTCCATCGGATAGATGTCACCGACCTTGATCTTTGTGGCCTGAGCCAAAACTAGATTCGGCTCGAACTGCATCTTCTTTTCAGGTCGACCGCAACCTGAAACAAATACACTGATGGGTAAAAAACAAACGAAAAATATTCGTAGCCTAGTCATTCGATCTTCTCTAACTTTTCGCGGGTTCACTTGGATTTTGAACGATATCTTCATCATCGATCAGAATGCGAATCGGAGGGCTCTCCAAATCGTCATACTGACCTTGTCGTATGCAATAAATACAGGCGACTAGCGCCGATCCGCCAAGCAACAAAGCAGCAGGCAAAGCAATGAACAGGACACTCATCGTCTAAGCCACTTTCTCTGTTGAGCGTGAGGAAAAGCTTGGAATGGCAAATGTCAGTCCAAGCACCGTAACCGAACTAAGTGGCATGATGATCGCCGCCAATAGCGGGCTGATGTTGCCAGTAATTGCTAGTCCCACGGCTACTAAATTGTAGGCAAGAGACACAGCAAAATTAAAGTAAATCACACGCGTTGTTGTCACACTTCCTTTTAGAAGCCGAGCGATGTTGGTCAGTTGGCTGTTGGCTAAGTAAACCGGAGCTGCATGCAGGCTGACTTCGGCACCTCCGCGAACCGCAATACCCACGTCCGATGCAGCCAAAGCAGCTGCATCATTAGCGCCATCACCGATCATCACCACCGTTGGAAACTGATCTCGCGATTGCTTGACCGTGGCAAGCTTGTCTTCGGGACTCACGCCGCCACGACACATGTCACGCGCGATTCCGACTTCACTTCCGACTCGCGTTGCTATCTCTGACAGATCACCGGAAAGCATCCCGACTGTCCAACCAAGTTGCTTAGCGGATTGAACTAGCGCCGCAGCTTGTGGGCGAATTGGATCAGATAGCCCTAGCAATGCGACGGCTTCTTGATTCACGGCGACATAGATTGGAGTGCTGCCATTTCGCGCAAGCGTACTGGCTAGCTCCAAAGCTGAATCGGGAATTCGAATTCCCTTCGTTGCAAGGAGCGCCGCATTGCCGACTTGAACTACGCAGCCATCGACAATTCCTATCACGCCTCCGGGAACAACAGATACGTCAACCGCTGAAGGTCGATAGCTTTCCTTGATGGCAGCCATATAGGAACTATGGATTTCTGACGCTTTGACGATTGCCTGAGCGATCGGATGTTGGCACTGACTTTCTACGGCCGCTGCGAGCATCAAAGCGTGCGGCGTCCCCCACACTAATTGTGCGTGTTGGCTGCCTTCGGTCAAAGTCCCCGTCTTGTCGATCCACAACATGCCAGGCTTGGACAGGTGTTGTAATGCAGATCCATCACGAACAAGTATTTGGGCTTTAGCTGCTCGACCAATGCCGACAGCGATTGCCAGTGGAGTGGCCATCGCTAGCGCACAAGGACAGGCCACAATCAACATGGCAGTTGCAAAGCTTGTTGCTTGTTGCAGCGATTGGGGTAGCCAAATTGCAAAAGTTAAAAACGCAAGAAAGACTACGACGACTACAAAGATGCCGCCGATGCGATCTGCCAACTGAACGATAGGAGTCTTTTCCGTTGCCGCGGCCTCGACAGACTGCATGATCTGGCCAATACGGCTGTTCTTGCCCGTAGCGCTCACTTTTAAAACCAGCGGCGAACCGACGTTCACTGTCCCAGCTTCGATACAATCACCTGGATTTACGGCAACGGGAAGGCTTTCTCCGGTTAACAAGGACCGATTGAGTCGACTAATGCCTTCGATGATCACACCATCGGCTGGCACACATTCACCTGCTCCGACTCGAATATGATCGCCTTGATTCAATCGGTCGACCATCACGGAAGTTTCCGTGCCATCTTCTGCAATCAGGTTTGCGTGCCGCGGTGTCACTCTCATCATCAACTCAACCGATTGAGCGGCTTGATGCTGCTGGCGAAATTGAATCCATCGACCGATCAAGAGGAGAAAAACAAGGCTGGAAAGTCCGTCAAAGTAAACATCACCTGCGCCACGAATGGCGTTCCAGGTCCCGATCACAGCGCCGACAAACAGGGCCAGCCCGATTGGCAAGTCCATATGAGGCGTGCGAGTCTTAATCGATGCGATCGCTCCGCGGAGGAATGTCCGGCCGGGTCCAAAAACCGCTGCTGATCCTAAGCCCATGCCGACCAGTTCGAAAAGATACTTATGCTCAGCGGCCAACCCTGAAAACTGTCCAGCGTACAAGGCAACGGCAATCCACATTGCATTTGCAGCAAAGAATCCAGCGATCGCGATCTGTATCAACATGCGTCGATTCTCTTGACGCAAGTGATTTTCGCGGGAACGATCCAGGGGCAAAAGTTGATAGCCTAGTCGATCTAGAAACCTTGCAATTCCGCTTAGCTTGGTTTGCTTTGGATCGTAGATTAGCTTCAACGTATGATCGCTCAGCTTGACTCGTGCCGCTTGCATGCCGACTTGATGCAGCAGTGCCCTTTCAATCAGCCACGTACACGCGGCACAGTGAATTCCATGCACGCCAAGTTCGACACACTCAAGGCCATCTGCAGTTGTCTTTGGCGAGGACTCGCCGAGGAACTCAGGAGTGTCAAACTGTTGGTAGTTCTTTTGATCGCTAGCTGCGAGAGCCGCGCCAGTAACGGTCAATTGATCTCGCAACGCGTAGTACTCGTCCAAGCCCCAGCCTTGAATCAACCCGTAGGCGCCATGACAACCCGAACAGCAGAACACGGGTTCCGCGGGATCGCTATCGGCGGCAACCATGGTTGGGAGCCCACAGTGGATACATGGCTTGGATGTGACTCCGCCAATGCTCGGTGTTTCCATTGTCTGTTGAGCAACATTTGATTGAGAATCCAATTGGCGCTCAACGCTCTTGCCGTTCGGAACTGTAGGAGGCGGCGCTAGGCTCATCGCGTCTCCTTCACTTGTGGCGGTTGAACGATGGTACTCGTTAAAGAAGTTTCCTCAGTGGCCGCACGCTTCAAGCAGTTTTCACAGCAAGGCAGCGGCGTATCGACCAATTGTTGAAGGCCTTCAGTAATTGTGGCCGCATCCAACGAGTCAGCCTGTCCATCTTTCAAGCGATCCAGCAAAACGCTAGAGACCTGCAAGTCGTGCGATAGACTGGCAAAGCCGCGACCACTGGCTGTATAAGCTCCCGCCGCAACCAAAAGTATCGATGTAGCTAGCGGAACCATTCGGCCCACTCGACCACCTAACATTCGCGTCCCAGCAACAAGACCAACCAAAAGTGGAACGCTGCCAATCCAGAACGCGACCATCACAAGCGCTCCCGTGGCAATCGAACCCGTTCCGGCAGCAAGAAGAGCGAACAGATAAAGCCAGCCGCATGGCAACAGTGCAGTCAACAGACCAACACTCAATCCGCGAAGTGGTAATGGCAACTTAAACACAATCGGCCGCAGACGAAGCAGTTGAGCTGTCAACCAGTTGGGCTTCGGCGCCGTGTAGGCTGTCGCACTTTGAACACCAACACTAATTTCTTGAGTTGCAGGGGAGGCAGAAGGAGGTACACGACGTTGGCTCAACCATTTGCTAACACGTGGTCCGGCAATTCGCCACAGCGAAATCACTCCAAACACAATCATCATTCCGCCAACAATTCGAGCGGCTAAAAGCTGAACACCAACCACACTTCCGCCCCAATCAACTAACTGCCCCAAACTGCCGGCAATCACACCAGCAACGGCATAGGTCACGCCTCGACCAAGATGATAAAGAGCTGTAGATAACCAAACCGATGTCCCGCGACTGGAACGATCTGCTCCGGCAGCCCAGATTGCCAGCGGCCCACACATGCCAACGCAGTGTAGGCTTCCTAGCAAGCTTGCCGTAGCTATCGCACTCAGAAGCAACCACATGTTTAGGTCCCCGAGTCTTCAGAGGTCTTAGGGCCAGCTTTTTCAACATGCTGGCTAACGCTGGCGGAGTTGATCAGCGTCGTGAATCGCGATTCAGCCACACCATGAGCGCCTTCAACAACTACATCGACTCCCCACAAACCAGCCTGAGTCAGTCGAGTCGTCGCCACGTACTCACCCTCATGTCCTTCATCAAACACGATCTTCTGAACATCAGCTCCACGAGCATGATGATAGATCGAAGCAGACACGCGTTGCTTCAATACAGGGTCATTGTTCTTGGTAATTCGAATCTTAAGTTGTCTCGTCTGAGTCTCGACGTCCGCGGTTTGCACGGTCATTTCAAGTTGCCAACCCAACTCTACGAATTGGTCAAGATTACGGTGCTTGATATCCCAGTCCAAACCAGCTTGATAGTAGTTGGGAATAACGGCCTGAGTGGGGTCTCCTGTCGCAAGCATCACAGTGACTACACCGCCAATGACCTGCATACTTAACAAACCAACGATGATTCCGACCCAAACCCTTTTGGCACGGCGTTCAATTTTTTGATTCTCGTCAGAACTTGGCTTAGACATATTCTTAACCCTTGGGTCCCATCAGTTTGAATTCAACATCTCGGGTAACACCGTTTTGGTCCGTAATTCTCAAAACGGCGGGCAAGATGCCTTTGCCTGTGATCAATCCGGTAGGAAACAGCACATTGATCGCAACCGAAGCATGCTCGTGTGGTTTGACGGTCATTTGGTCGACTTCAACCACTTCCACAGTCACCAACTCGGGCGAAACTACCGCAACGGTGTAAACTTGGTCTTGTTCGGTTCGGTTCGTGATCTTCAAGTAGAACCGATTGAGTATTTTACTTGGCGGCATCGCAGTAAAGACAGAGCCTTTACCGCGAGTTACATTGGCCGTGAAACCGGTGGTTGCTTGTAGAGCATAAACAAAGCCGGACAGCACTGCGACCAACAAGATCGGATAGAGAATCGTTCTGGCTCGCAGGACACGCTTGGGCTTCTTTTCAAGTTCAGCTTGCGAGCTATAGCGTATCAAGCCAGTAGGTAGGCCGATCTTGTTCATCACGGCATCACAGGCATCGATGCATTGTGTG
>CAUJKA010000453.1 GCA_963204965.1 Planctomycetota bacterium
GCCTTGTCCTCCAAGATTCGCAATTGGTGATCGCCACGCACTCGCCGATCATCATGAGCTATCCACAAGCCACGATCTATTCGTTCAGCGAAAAAGGTATTTTTCCTGTGGCCTATGAAGATACGGAACACTTTCGAGTGACCAGGAATTTTCTCGATAATCCCGGTCGGATGCTCAAGCATTTGCTTGGCGATTCTGATGCAGAATAAGTTATTGCGACCCGTTATGCCACGGTAACCAAATTGCCAATGATACATGCGATGACCATGGAGCAACATGAACCAGAAACATGCTAAACTGAATCCTGATTTATGCTCAGTTCAAGGTCGATTTGTATCCGAAGCCCACTCATTGAATGCCATGGTCATGCGGTCTCTATTCGCCATTTCTGCGACCTTACTGCTTGTTCTTTGTGTTGGTTGCAACCGGCCCTTGCCAACCAAGAAGGCAGTGAGTGAAAGTGCGGCAGAGATTGCACAGCAACTGCGAGGCGAGATAACGCAACCCTCGATGATGCAGCTTGAAAGTCGCGATTCAATTGAATCTAGCCCTCGAGAATCAAGGCAACGCGAGATTGGATTGCCTTTCATGCAGAAGTTAATCAGCTTGGGAAATGTGGCGGAGCCCGAGATATGGAAGCTTATCAACGACGAAGATGCAAGTGTTCGACGCTCCTGCGCTGGCCTGATTCAAAAGTGCAGAACTGATGCGAAAGGCTTGCCCCTTAACGAACGTGTGTTGGAGTCACTTCATATCCCAATCATGGAGCGAATGCTGGAATCTTCAGATGAACAAGTTCGATACATCGCCTGTGATAGCCTTGGCAACTTGGCTACGTTCAGTGTGGACTTGGATCGGCTTCTAGCCTCGCTAGAAAAGTTACGCAAACTTAAGAGCGACGAAAGTCCATCGGTCCGCTCGCTGGCTTGGATGGCGAGCAACAATATTTCAGCCGCCTTGTCGAAAAATGCGAAGAGCGTTGAAGATCGCGATGCTGCGGCTGAAATCTGGAAGCAACTTCAGGCTGAAGGGAAATGGTAAGTTGAGCGACAATCCTGAATTAGAATTCTTCGCTGGCGAATTCAGTCTGATCCTCGACGTGATGACCACGGTGGAAGAGTCCGGCGCGATGAGCTAAGTAGACAAGTCCGAATAGCGATGTACAGGAGAGTACAATCGCACCACCGGCTGAAACTTCGTAGTAGTACGAGACATACCAGCCGATAATGCTACTTGCAAATGAGCATGTTACCGACCAGAAGAAGACCCACTTGAGTCTTTTCGTAATCAGCGTGGCTGTTGCGGCTGGCGTAACCATGAGTGCGGTCGTAAGCACAACGCCAACTGCTTGAATCGCTGTGACTACAGAGAGCGCCAACAAAATCAGGAGGATGTATCGCATCCGCTGAACGGAGAGTCCTATCGTCTGCGAATGCAACGGATCGACTGTGCTCAACAACAATTCCTTACCGACGGCCCACAGTGTTCCGCAGACTACAAAGCAAACAATTGCGATGCCAACGAGATCTTGATTGCTCACTCCCAGCACGTTACCCACTAACATGTGCGTGAAGTCCATGAAGTTCTTGCTGCTGGAGATCATGACGATTCCCAGAGCGAACATACCCGAGTAGACGATTCCAATCGCGGTGTCTTCGCGAAGCTTTTGACCGCGTCCAAGCCAGCCGATACCGATGGCGGTGAGTATCGCAGCGATCACGGCACCGGCCAGCAGATTCCACTTGTTGAAGTACGCGATCACGATTCCCGGCAAAGTCGTGTGCGCGACAGCCTCACTGAGAAAGGCCATTCGACGCAGTACGACGTACACGCCCAGGAGAGAACAGGTCGCACTGACCAGCAAGCTGGCCATTAACGCTCGACGCATCAGGCCTAGTTGAAACGGCTCAAGCAACCAATCCATTAGCGACTGCCTTGGGTTGCAGGCGTACTTGGGTTGAACTGGATCGAGTTAACTTCAACAGTGAACTTGCCTCCGGGCAGCATCTCAACTTGCTGGATGCGACCGTCCTTCATGTACACGGCCACATCAAAGGACTCTGAGAGGCGGCCAAGATCGTGAGTCGCGACCAACACGCTGCCGCCGACTTTGGCATGATCGTTCAAGACATTGTCGACGATGTCGCGAGTCGATTCATCGACGGCGTTGAGCGGTTCGTCTAGGAGGAACAAGCTGGCTTGTTGTACGAGAGCTCGGGCAATGAGAGCTCGCTGTTGTTGGCCCCCGGATAGCTCGGCGATCTGACGTTGAGCCAAATCGCCAATTCCAAGTCGATCCAATGCGGCGGAGACCAATTGACGATCTGCGACGCCTGGACGCTTCAGCCAACCTAAGTGCACGTAGCGCCCCGTCATCACTAGATCGTTAACAGTGATCGGAAAATGCCAATCGACGTCGGATCGTTGAGGCAGATAAGCAGTGCGATGGTGACAATCTCCAACCGCATTGCCATAAACGGAGATGGACCCCGAGTCAGGCTTGATTAAGCCAGCGGCGGCCTTGAGTAGCGTACTCTTGCCTGCTCCGTTGTGACCCACTAAAGCCACTCGCTGTCCACGCGCGACGGATAAAGTAATGTCGCTCACCACGATCTTTTTTGTTGACGGGTAGCTGACGGTCAGACGGTGGAATTCCAGAGCCAAGCTACTGGGTTTCGGCCCTTGGTGACCTCGACCTCCGTACGGCAAAGGCGGAAGTTTGTGTTCGCACTCTGCTTCAGCGTTAGTCAGCTTAAGATGGTTTTCTGAACAACATGCATCGCTCAACGCAGCGACTCCGATATCTTCTGAGCATTAGACCGCATCATTCCGACGTAGGTACCCGAAGGACTGTCCTGTGGTCCAAGTGCGTCGGTGTTCAGCGATTGGACCACGTTGATCTCCGCCTCGCGGGCCACTTGTTCGATCAACTTGGAATTCAAAGTCGATTCGGCAAAAATGGCTGGGACCTTTAGCTCTTTGATTCGGCGAATCAACGACGCTATCTTCATGGCGGAAGGATCGGACGCTTCGCTAGTGAGTGAATCTAATACACTCAGAACTTCAAATCCATAGTCTTCTGCGAAGTATCCAAAAGTATTGTGACCAGTGATGAGGGTCCGTTGGTCCTGAGGGACCGAGGCCACCAAAGATCGAATCTCGCCGTCCAAAAGTTCCAGTTGCGCGACGTAGTCGTTAGCACGCTGTGAATATTCGTCGGTGTGGTCTGGGTCGATTGCGGAAAGTTCAGAAGCAATAACGCGAACCATCGAGATCGCATGCTTTACCGAATGGAAAACGTGCGGATCTTCGCTGGTTCCATGGCAAGCACAAAACGCTTTGCGAGGTGTGATGTCGCGCGACACGGCAACTCGCTTTCCGAGGCTACCGCTGGCGTCAAACAGATCATCCATCCAAGCTTCGAAGTGCAAGCCGTTTTCAAAAATGACCATCGACTTCGTGAGAGCCAAACCGTCTTGTGGTGTTGGCTCGAATGTGTGAGCGTCTCCGTCGGCGGGTACAAGCGTAGTAACAACCACGCGATCACCACCAACTTGCTTGACCCAATCCGCCAAGATACTGTAGGTCGCCACTACCGGAATTCGCCCTTGATCGTCCTTCTTGGGAGGCAGCGGCGAACGCCCGCATCCAGCGGCAACAACAAGCAGACACCAGCAAAAAATCCGTTGTGCAGTGTTCATAGGACTATTGTGCCCATTGTATATTTGGGTTGCGATTGGTCGGTTAGTGGAGGCGCCACAATTCCTGGACGGAGAGTTCTGGAAAAAGAGTTCTGGCGAAGAATCTTTGCGTGTTCCACTACCCTCAATCATAGCGACTTCCGCGGCTCATGCAACGCGCATGCAATTGCACACTTTCCGCAGGTCTAGCGGGAGGAAAAGCTAAACGGGAGTCGCTTCCACTCACGATCGGATGCTCAAAAGTCAAAGAGAATCGGAAAAAGCCTTGAAAATCCTTCCATGATTTTATAAACGAGCAGGATGAGCTAACGAAGCGTTAGCCCACGTTAGCGACCAACAACGGCCCTGAACGTTCGATTACTCAAACTGACCTCTAGAGTTTGTTATGCAAGAAGTCCGATTGGCGAATAACAGCTAGTCCGAGGGGACGGCAGACGCTTGAAGTTATGGTTTTTGTGAATAGTCTTGAGGCTCTCGTCGCCTCTTCTGCGCCCCAACTAAGTCACTATGAACCGCCCCAATACCGCGACTCTTCAGCAAGAGTCATCGCTGTCTTTTTCTACTCAGCTCGATTCTCCCCCGAAATCTGATTCGTCCTTTTCGCCAGTACGTCGCGAAAGTTCGCGTCGCGAGCAAACTAGGAACCGCTATGAAGTTGTTGACGCAATTCGCGGCGTAGCGGCCATGATTATCGTTGCCCATCATCTCACCCTGTACGCGCCATACTCCGATTTAGCCGATCAAGCTGCGGCGAGTCTAACGCTGACCTTGTTCAGCTATGGTGCCTATGTGGTCCAAGTGTTTCTGGTAATCGGAGGCTTTGCGCTGGCGATGGCTTTACCGATCGATCGAATCGATTTTCGCGGGGCCATGTCACAGATGTTTTGTCGTTACATACGACTTGCCGTGCCCTACATGGTTACCTTGTCAGTGCTGCTTGTGCTGTGGTTTCTTTTCGGTTCTTCGATGACAAAACCTATGATCGATTCATTGTCGCTGCCTCAATTTGTTGCCCACCTGTTCTTTTTGCAAGACGTGTTGGGATACGGAAATTTGTCCGCGGGAACCTGGTACCTCTGCATCGACGTACAGTTCATTGCCATCTGCATACTTTTACAACTAGTGCTTTCAACTATGGCTTTGAAACTGCGTTGGACGGCACCGGTACCTAGACTATTGGCCAATTGCCTTATGCCGTTGGGAATTGCTTCGGCTTGGATTTGGAATCGAAACGCAGATCACGAGGTCTATGTCTTTTACTTCATGGGTTCGCTTGTTTTGGGAACGCTGGTAGGACTGACGCTTCGCAAGTTGATCTCGGTGTGGTACTTGATCGGATATTCAATCCTTCTGTTGGGTTCGTTGAGCATTGACCTGCGACCCAGGCTTATCGTTGCAGCCGTAACGGCAATCGTTGTGTACTTAGCGATCACTTACCTGGCTAAAGCTAAGATTCCGGCACTGTTTCTGTGGCTGGGAAAGATCTCCTACAGCCTCTTCCTAATCCATTACGGAGTCAGCTCGGTCGTCATGCACTGGCTGGAGCATTGGGTGGGGAGCAGTCCTAATCGAGCCTGTGGAGCGATGCTGTTTGCGCTGCTGGTAAGCATCGCATCGGCCTGGCTGCTGCACCTGAGTGTTGAAAAACCCTGCCAAAAGTGGATCAAGAAGCTCCGCTCCAAGCCCTCTTCATCCGACACGCAAGTTGCCCTAACCACTTAGTGAGATCGAGACTTTACTCAGAAGATTGGCCCAGAAGTTTGGCCCAGAAGATTGGAAAAACTGCGTGGTTCAAATGCTTCGCTCTTGGACGCTTGTCTCTCAGAACTTAGAATAAACAGGTCGCAATTTGATCGATTTAGGAGTGGAGTCCAATGTTCAGGCGCGCTCGTCTCTTTAGTTTGATGTTTCTAGTTTGCCTGCTCACTATTCAAAGTCAGGCTCGCAGTGGCGAAGATCTCGCCACGATGCTCAAGCTGCTCGATCAGGATAAGTTGTCCGCTTTGACGGAAGCCAAGCAGCTTCGTGAAACCAACGCAACGAATGCCCAGCAAGCCGCACTCTTTGATTTTGGCTATGGACTCATGCTGGTTAAGTTTGGACGTTGGCAAGATGCAGCCGACGTGTTGAAGCCGTTCGTTGAGCAACGCCCCCAAGTTTATCGAGCGAGACTGTTGCTTGTGCGCGCATATGTTGAGCTAGATAAATTCGATGACGCGATCAACGAGTTTGAAAAATTGCTCGACAAGCTGCCGACAGAAACGGAAGTTGCCGAAGATGTCGCCCGAACCACGGGTATCTTTGTTGCTTACCTCGAGCAAGCTCGGTCAGATGACTGTCCTGAGGAGTTGCAAAAGAGAATAGCGCAAGCTGCCGAAGCTAAATTGCCCGAAGCACTCAAGCTAAAGTACAAAGAGGGAATGTCGTACGTTGAGACTCAAGTCGCTAAGCTGAACAATGAAATCGCGCGAATCACCGAAAAGGCTGAAGAGGAAGCTGAGTCGAAGATCGCCAGTGAGCTCGAGAGCTCGGAACGTCTGAAGTCCGAAGCTGACGCGAAGGCAGAGGAACTGAAATCGCGAGAGAAGGATAGAGTTGAAAAGCTAGAGAAGTTGAAGTCGGATCTTCAAAAGTTGGAACTGGCTACTGCAAGCAACATTGCCAGCCTCAATGCGATTGATCGACAAGTCAATTTGATGAACCAAATGCAACAGAACTTGGTTGTCGATGTGGTTCGAGAGGATAGCAATGGCAATCGAGTTCGCACTCAAGAGATTTCTAACCAAGCCCAGTACAATCGCTTGGGACGCGACATTGCAAATGGACTCCTTGATCGACGTACGCTGGAAGTACAGTCCAGAACCTTGATGGCCAACTACCGCCAGTTGCAATCGCAAGCGTCGGGATTGATGAGCCAAAAAGAGCTCGACGAGATGTTCACCAAGAGCAAGATGAGCGATCTAAATAAAGCCGCTGAATCCAAACAGAAGAAAGCTGAGCGTGATGCTGAACGCAAGTCCAAGAAGACTTCCGCAGCTGCACGAGGACTGCAAAACAAAATCAAGAGCTACTCAACCTATGATTCCCTGGACATTGCAGGGAACAAAGAGTACTTGGCGGGAATTTCTAAGCGGTATTTGACGCAGAATTAGCGCTCCCTAGAGAACGTTCCGCATAAGCGGCATTGGGGCCGGTGGCAGTTCTGAACTAGCCGCAACGCGTTAGCGTCCGGTTTCCCAAACATTGCCCAAACCGTATTGAAATATCTAGGGAGCCGGTTGCTGATGGCCTGCATTTGGTAACTCACTAGCTCAAGAAAACCGGACGCTAACGCGTGGCGGCTAGTTTTCTGAGCTGGACTCTCGCGTTACCGCTTGGTCTTCTGATTAGTTCGCTTCTGATTGTCTCCCTCTGCTTTCGTGTCCGTCCAATTCCACCAAAGCAGCTTTTCGGGCGATCGCTTGCTTTCTGGCGTGCTGGCGAAGTAAACCGCGCAGCGAAAGACGTAGAGGAGGCAACGATCTTGCACTAGTCCAACCTTTCGATTGGACGTTTCAAAGAGTTCTTCGGGATCGCGTCCAACGAGATCGCTAACCTCGTGAATCCCAATCTGTAAGAGATCGTTAGCGATCGACTTTCCAACGCCAGGTATCACTGTCAGCTTCTTGATGATATGCTGATTGTCTGTCGCAGCCGTTGCTTTGCTGGCTACTACTTTCTTGGCGACAGTCCTCTTGGCGACGGTCCTCTTCGGCATTTTCTTGGCTGCCATAAATCGTCCTATGCTGAAAATTGATTACAAGCGCTCCAACCGTCACATTCGTTAGAAGATTGTAGACTCCTCGTCAGCTTGCCAAAGCACGCGCCCAATGCAAATTCTAAGTTAGAGTGCACTTTGACAGTCCCCTGCATTATCGCGAATGCTTGGGATCAACGCAATTGAACTCGACTTGGCCACTCGTTCCATGCCTACAATTCCATCGCTTACAGACTTCGCAACTCCCATTTCGGTTCCATTGGTTTCGTCCGTTGAACAACCTACCGAATCGCTTCGGAGTTTACCAAAGACGCTCAAGGTTTTGCACGTCATCAATGGCGAACACTTTTCGGGTGCAGAACGCGTTCAGCAGTTGTTGGGAAAGTGCTTAGGTGATTTCGGAATTGAAGCGTCGTTCGCTTGCGTCAAGCCCGGGAAGTTTCCCGACCTCTGCGGACTCGATTCGTCGCGAGTGATCGCTGCTGCAATGCGTGGTCGCTTCGATCTTTCAGTGGTGAAGCAATTGGTTGCTTTGGTCAAGAGCCAACAGTTCGATATTCTACACGCTCACACGCCTCGAACGGCTCTTGTCACTTCGCTTGTCGCGCTGCGTACTGGAATTCCGTGGTGCTACCATGTTCACAGTCCAACGTCACGCGATAGTACTCGTGGAATTGTAAACCGAATCAACACGATGATGGAACGCGTTGCGAATCGTTCATGCACGCGATTGATCACAGTCAGCAAGAGCTTGCGACGCGAAATGCTTCGACTGGGTGTTAGTCGTAAACGCCTGACTGTTGTTCCAAATGGTGTTCCCAATATCGATCCGATCGATCCAAGCCAACGACTTTCCAATCCGCAGTGGCGACTGGGGCTTATCGCTTTGATGCGTCCACGTAAAGGCGTGGAAGTTGCACTGGAGGCCATGGCACAACTGAAGCAGCAAGGTCACCACGTGAAGCTCGAATTGATCGGCGGTTTTGAAACTCCCGAGTATCAAACTCAGATACTTGGAATGATTGAGCGATTGAACTTGACTGCATGCGTCGTGTGGACTGGATTTACTAAAGACATCGCTTCTGCCGTTCGACGGTTGGATGCCCTTGTTTTGCCTAGCTTATTCGGTGAAGGCATGCCCATGGTCGTTCTAGAAGCCCTGGCAGCAGGTGTACCGGTGGTTGCCACCTCTGTTGAGGGCACTCCCGAAGTAATTCGACATGGCGTTGAGGGCTTACTGGCCGAGCCCCGCGATCCTGAGAGTCTTGCGAAGCAAATCAACTGCTTGATTGCAGATCGCACAGCTTGGGCAGAAATGAGCCAACAGGCTTTGACACGTCATCGCAACAACTACACGGACCAAAAGATGGCCGAACGAGTCGCTCGCGTCTATCGCTCGATAGTACGCTAAATCGCTTTTCGAAACACTTCGAACTGTTGATGTTTCTTGGTGGACTTGACGACTTGAAAAGCCGGCAGCTTCGACCATCGATTGAGCCGTTCCGTTGCTCGATCTTGGTCGACATCGCCTGAGTGGATGTGCAGCAAATATCGCAGTTCCAATGGTTCTGTCTTCGTGGCTACTAGCGATCGATTTAGACATGCACCAGCGCCCATCCAGCCGTCCTCGCGGACATGCCACGACACTGGCGAGTCTGGATTGCCGGGATGATTAAAGTAGGTGATGCCCGCTGTGACTGTCTGACCATTGGATGGTTGGCGAACTGGTCCAGAGTAGTCGACCCAATCTGCTGGCTTGCCGAATATCGCTTGCTCGCCTTGATGACCGTTGCTATTGGTAAGCTTGCCACCGCCAAAGTGAACACTGATCGATTTGGCTACGCGCACAGCTAGGAAGCCGAAGTTTGTTTTCTGAAATTCCAGGCTCTCCGCCGTGGGGATGAATCGTGACTGAAGCTCTAAAGTCCAGTCCTCGCCAGACTTGTCTGGAGTCACGCAGATTACGAGTTCCTGTTCCAGTAGAGCTTGTGGATCGTGCCCATCGAACCATCCAAGTTGAACGGCGAGTAGAGCCTCCTCCATTCCGTCGCTCATCGCATGCCAACGCAATTGCTTTACCGAGGCAGTTGAAGCGATTCCCCAAAAATCGATGCCAAGAACTTTGTGATGAGCGAACCAGATGGAGTTGTGGTGATCATGATCCGCCGCTCCAGGATGTCCCATCCGTGTCATCATTGATTGACCAGGCCCACGGACTGGAAAAAAGAACGGTCGCGGATAACGACCGGCCGCATTCCATTTGAGCAACTCGCGTTGGTCAACTTCGAATGAAAACTCGGAATCGGGAAGGGGAACAACTTGGCATTTTGGAATCATAGATCTCGAATTACTTTCGAATTGTTTCAGTACTTCCAGCAGGATCGTCGTTTCCGAAAGGATCTGACGGATCTGCTACGGTAGCTGGAGGCAGCTTTTTCTCAACGGAAGCGGAGTCATTGCTCGGTTCGCTGCGACGAGCTAATTGAGCCAACATACGTTCAATCTCAAGATGGTTCGTTTCAGTGGTGCCAATGACCAGCAAGTTACCAATGGTTACCATTGAACTATTGCCACCACTATTTACCCAACTTTCCGGCGAGATAGAACTTTCTATCGTGCTGATCAGACTAGTTAACAGGCTGTTGTTGTCGAGCACGTAGCTGAGATCATAGTAACGGATTATTGGATTGTTATCGGCATATTCAGTTGAAGTAATCTCAACGTAGTTTTCGTGAACTCTGTAGGTCAGATTAAACGGCTCCAACGTTCTTCTAAGGAAATCGCGTACCGGACCAGAGAATTTTCTAGTCGGGGCAATCTCAGAGCCTTCTTCGAGTCCCAATTCTTGGATATCGGGAAGATTGACCTCGACTTGAATTTCAAGCTTTTCACGCATGTAGTCAACGAGCTCTACTATGGCCAGCTTTACAAAGTCGACTTCAATCTCTGCATTGAGCCGATCGCGAAGTTCCTCCTGTAGCTTGATCGACTTACGACCGTTTGCCAACCAAGCCGGCTCGCGTCCAACGGGTTTTTGCCATTGCTGTAGTTCAAAATGTGACATGCCTCCCATGCCACCGTAGCCCATGCCTCCCATGCCACCCATCATCCCGCCGCCCATACCTCCCATGCCGCCGCCGCCCATTCCTCCCATGCCACCACCCATACCTCCCATGCCTCCGCCGCCGGTTTGCCTTTGAGGTCCGCTCATCCCGCCGCCAATTCCACCACCATCGCCAACGATACTTCCCGAGCCCGAGGAACCGCCACCCGAGGAGCCTGGCAACGTTTCACTACTGGTGGCGCCACTGCCAACTTGAACACCACCGCCACCCCCACCACCACCGCCGGATTGCCCTTGGACCATCCAAGGAACAAATCCAACGATCACTAATAGGGAGGCTAGGATTGTGAATTTTAGTTTCATCGTAAAGTTCCTTGTTGCTGAGATTAAGGCTGAGACTGAAGTTGAGAAGTGGATTGAAGAGTAACGGAAAGTTGAGCAAGCAACCGTTCGACTTGCAGATGAGCCGCTTCGGTTGTTCGCACGATAAGAACAGAATCTACAAGACTGTACGTGTGCGACACGCTAAATTTTGCTTCGTCATGGCGAAAGACAATTTGACTGATCGCGCTGAGTATGGACTGAACTTGGCTATTGTCTGTGAGCAAGAACGATAGATCGTAATAGCGTAGGGTCGGATTATTGGCTGCGAATCGCTCGGGGACGATGTCGATCGATTTGTCGCGGACGATGTAGGCGGCTGAGTACTTCTCACAGATGCGACTCAAGAGCTCATGTTTGGATCCAGCCGCTTTGATGGATACGAGTTGATCTGTTTTCAATTCCTCGTCGTCAAAGCTCTTTTGATACACATGATAGGTCACTGCGGAATCCCGAAGCAGTTCGTCGAGGCAATCCGTCAAACCGGCTGAAGCAAATTCGATTTGTGCCTCTGATGCCAGCAACGTTCGCACTTTCTCAGCAGGATTGTCAGGCATAGCAAATCGAGGACCTCGCGGTTGTTTTGGTTGAGGCTGTTTCGCTTGAGTCTGTTTTGATTGTGGTTGTTGTCCGCGAGGATTTGTTGTCGGGGATGTCTGGCTTTGGTTGTTGAGATTAGCTGACTTAGCTTTGTCCTTTGATGGTCCAGATGAATTGTCTTTGTCAGACCGGCTGGATTGTCCAGCAAGATCGCCAGCAAGCTTGCTGGATTGAGTAGGATCAGATTGCGGATTGGTTGAAGACCCTGTTGTAGACCCACTCGAAGGCCACCAAGAGGACCACGGCAGCAGCACGGAACTAATCGCAACTAGTAACACGCCGGTAGCGGCAAACATGTAATAGGTCTTCCGTCGCGAATGAGAATTTCTAATCGCATTCGAAGCGGTCTCCCATTCACGCACTATGGACGGTAATGGATTGAGGTGTGGTCGTTGAGCGTGCGCGAGGCAACCTTCAAGCAACTGGGCTAGCTGTTGAGCCGATTGAATGCGAGTCTCAGTCGACTTGTCCATCAACTTGGCAATTAAGCAACTGAGCCAGCCTGGAATCGTTGGATTGATCTCTTGGATTGGATGCGGTTGGGTGTCGGTTATTCGGCGAAGGATGCCATAGCTCGTTTCGGCTCGGAATGGAGCACGGCCAGTGCACATTGTATAGATCACGCTACCAAGACTGAACAAGTCGCTGCGCGAGTCCATCGCATCGCCTCGCGCCTGCTCGGGGGACATGTACTGTGGCGTGCCAGGATGATAGCCCGTGTTTGTAAGGCTGGCGTCGTCGGCTGCTCGTGCGAGCCCAAAGTCGGTTATCAGCGAACGCTCGATGCCAGATTCGACGAGTATGTTCGATGGCTTAATGTCGCGATGCACCAAGCCTTGAGCGTGTGCGGCGGCTAGTCCTGAAGCAACTTGCATGGCGATTCGCAAAATTTGGCAAAGCTCAAGCGCTCCCTCGCGATCAATTCTCGCCTGCAAGGATTCGCCAGCCACATATCGCATGACTAAGTACGGCGACTGCCCGTCTGTTTCAACATTGTGAATGGGAACCACATGTTCATGAACCACCGCCGCCGCCGCTTTGGCTTCACGTGCGAATCGTTGTCGAGCAGCACCATTGCCGGCAAGATACGGAGCTAAGAGTTTAATGGCAACGGGGCGATTGAGTTCGGTGTCGATCGCTTTAAAGACGATTCCCATACCGCCCGAACCAATCAATCGCTCGACCTCATACCTTCCGATTCGTCCGAGCATTTCGGGATGCGAGGGTGGAGAAAGCAACTGCCGCGCCATCGATTCGGTCCAAGCAACCGAATGTCCGTAAGCCTCGTCCGCTGGTAACCCGTTTTGATAGTTACTTGATTGACGAAAGGGATCGCTACTGGAAAAGCCCGTGAGAGCTGTGGCCGCATTGGACCATAGCGTGGGCTCGGCGGCCAATTCATCCAATCGCTGCTGGCAACGTTTGCAACCTTCCACATGAAGCAGAAGGTCACTGAAGTGATCAGCCGCTTGTTGGCTCTCCATCATCTCTTGCAGTCGATGATCGTTACATTGAGAATTACGAGCTTGCATGCGTTAGTCCTCCTCAAATTGCTGTACGGCCAACTTGAGTCGATTCATGACACGACTGCGACCAAAATAGATGTTCCCCGGTTTGACTTGCAGTCGTTCTGCCGCATCGGAAACGGTAAGTCCTTCAACCTGAGTGAGCCAGAAGGCCAACCAAGTGTGCTCTTCAACCGAAGAGCGAACCTCTTCAGCAGCCCACAAAAATAGTTCGCGTTGATACTCGAGTTCCAACTCGCTGGCCACGTTGCAATTGTCTGCTACCCAGTCTTCGAGTTGCACGTCTGAACTGTCGCCGCCTTGTCGCCATGGACGAGTTGCGGGCCGGGATAACAGCCTTGCCGCTTCGTTGCGAGCGATGCGAATGAGCCATGCTCGGAAAGGTCCGCGAGGCGATCTGGTTAGCCAACTATTAACCGATTTCGCGACTCGCAGCAGCACTTCCTGAACGACGTTTTCTGCGTCCACCGCTTGAAGACCCTGTCGAGCAGCCACGCGAAGAACTACCGGGCCATATATCGACTCAAAGCAATCCCAAGCTGCCACGTCGGCTGCGTCTTGCAGTCGCAGGATCAAGCTAGCGCGGGTTTCGGGAGTGCTGAATTGCATTGATATGGCTCAGTCGAGGAAACGTCCAATCTCAGCAGTATAGACCCAGGCTAGAACCCCTTTCTTGCGCGGTCCCAAGAAAAAAAGAGGAAAAGTTCGACACTTCTCGCTGATCGCCGCGCAGTGGGTCAGCACGGCCACTCCTGCGATTAGTCAATTTTTGATTAGACATCGTTAGTTTTTTAGTTGCGCTATTTGGTTTCAGGGCCGAAGGCCTGTTCGTTTACCTAGCCCAGCCTGGAGGGCTGGGTACTTAAATCGCGATAAAAACAAAGGGCCAACGGCCTACCGGTTTGCGTGCAAACCGGTAGGCCGTTGGCCCTTAACCTACGCAAGCTTGATACCCAGCCCGTTGGGCTGGGCTATGTAAATCGCTGGGCCTTCGGCCCGAAATCCCAGAAACCGAGCCGCTGACGACATCCTAAGCAAGTCATTCACTAGCGCGGCGGCTTGGGTTAAAACAATTATCCTCGATAGTCATAAAATCCCGCACCGGATTTGACGCCTAGCTTTCCTTGTTGGATCAGCGGGCGAATTACGTCGAGCAATTGTTGATCTGAGACAGAAAGCGGTGGAGCCCAGCGAGCGTTGCTGAGCACTTGATCGATCACATCGATGCCAATTTGGTCCATCATCCCGAACGGCCCCAACGGCATCCCAGTAACAGACTTCCATGAACGGTCCACATCGGCCGCATCTACCACGTCATTGGCCACAAGTTCCAGAGCCGCTTTAAGAACGGCTTGGAGCAACCAGTTGAAAACGTAGCCAGGATGCTCGTGGCGCAGCATCAGCGGATATTGGCCGATGCGACGTGAGAACTCAGCCAAAGACTCCAAAACTTGAGCACTCGTTTGTTGGCAGCCAACGATATCAGCGACAGTCTCCCGCAATACCGGGACGTGAAAGTGAAGGTGCGCAAATCGCTCGGGGCGTTCTACAAATTGGCAGAGAACGGAGGGCACGAAGTAGGATGAATTCGAAGCGATAATGCAGTCGTCGGAAACCAGTTCGGAGAGCCGACGAAGTACACGCTTCTTCAGCGACAGTTGCTCGGAGACGCATTCCAGAGCTAAGTCTGGTTGCCATTCAGCAAGCGATTCTCGAGTCAACTCAGCCAAGGGAGCCAATGCGATGACTCGCTTGATCCAGTCCGGCTTAGGATTACCGGCCGACTTCGGAACTGCATCTGGCTGATACGATTCAGAGGCATGCAGGTTCAGAGGATCATCGTCCTTGGTGCAATGACTAATCCACTCGATCGCTTCCTGCACAACTTCCGACGATCGATCGACGAGAGCTACATCAATACCACTGGCTGCGATCTTGGCGGCAACTTGTCGACCAACCCAGCCAGCGCCGACAATTAGAATACGTTGTATTTGAGACATAGGTCACGCCCTTCCATGAGGCTAGCTCCCGAACGCTGGTCAACATTGAACTTAGTTTTCGTCTGGATCGCCACACAGCTTATCTAGGCCAATTCCCGTTGCGATTACGTTGCGACCGATTTGGACGACAGCTTCTTGCCAAAGCGTTTCAGGATCGTGGAACAACTGGTCAGGTCGGATGTCCCAAACCAGCCAACTGCCTTCGCTCATCTCAGACTCTAATTGGCCAGGACCCCATCCCGAGTATCCATCGAACAATCGGATACCCAACTGGTTCGGGGCATCTTCGTTGATCACTTCTAGAATGCGAGCCTGATCGCAGGCAATCAAAACTTCGGCATGGTCGTCGGAGTCGTTTTCGCAACAAGCCTGCAACATCATCACTGGCCCGTCGACTGGACCGCCGAAGTATACCGGTTCGCAATTGTCGATCGACGATTCAGTCAGCTCGCCAAGCAATTCACCAATCGTTGTTTGCATCGGTCGATTCAAGATCAACCCCATGGCCCCTTCTTCGTCATGCCGAATCATGTAGATCACAGTTCGCATGAAGTTGCCATCAGCCAAGTAGGGCGAGGCGACGAGTGCACGACCTTGATACGATTCCACTTTTTAGTTCCTGCATGAAAACTTCCACCGGCGAAGTAGCGTCTGCCGATATTCTACTTCGATTCGGGATTGCGACGAGTCCGCAAATGGGGGCATTCGCAGTAAAAAAGATTGTACCTGTTGCTTGACGTCGGTTGAGAGTCCTACAATCAACCCAAGCGAAATTTCGAAACGAATCAACGAGCTAGTGTACGATCCAACCAACTGTCGCGCCAAACGCAGCCAGCCCAGGACCAGCCTACTCCAAAGCCGATCAACAGATTTTCTCGGCCAGATTGGATTTTCCCTTCGGCTCGCATATCGTTGATCAGGATTGGAAGTGTCGATGAGACCGTGTTGCCGTAATTCTCTAGTCGTATGGGTAACTTCTCGTCGCCGAGTTCTAACCGAGTTTGCAACTGCTCCAACATCTTTCGCGTCGCTTGATGAAGCAAGTAGAGATGGATATCCGCGCGAGTCAATTGAGCCGACTCCAGTACCTCTTCGATTAACTTGGGAACCGCGACTACAGTAAAGTTCATTAGGCTGGGGCCGTCCATGTACAAGCGACTGGACCAACGCTTGCGATGCCTAGGCTTGATCGCATCGGCTTCCGCACGAGCTCCCCCGTCGGAAACCAGCAGCGTGTCCGCACCGCTACCGTCCGTACCGAATTGAAACGATCTCACAACCGATTCTTCGCTAGCTTCGATCAAAGTCGCCGCAGCCGCGTCACCGAAGATAGTCCGCAAACTGCGATCATCGTTGTCGATGTATTTTGAATAGGTCTCAGCCGTCAAAAACAGGATTCGTTTAGCAGCTCCCGAGCGGATCAGTCCGTCAGCCAACGCTAGACCATATACAAATCCCGAGCAGCCCAGATTAAAGTCCAGAGCCCCACAGTTTTGCCGCAGCCCCAGTCGCTGTTGAATCAGGCAGGCTGTAGTTGGCAATGGATAGTCTGGTGTCTGAGTACACAGCAGGAGAAAATCGATCGACGCTGGATCGATGGACTGTTCACGAAACAGCTTTTCGGCTGCCGCGACGGCCAAGTCGCTTGCCGTTTGCGTGGGCTCGGCAATGTATCGCTGTTGAATCCCAGTCTTTTCGCCAATCGCCTTCATGTCCCACTCGGGAAATTCGGCTTGCAGTTGCTCATTCGTTTCTACCCGACTGGGAAAGTGGATAGCAATGGGTCCTATTTCAGCAAACGGCACGAATAATCCCTTGGGGTGCGAGACAAGCTTGCGACGAAGTCAGCGTTGAAAAGCAAGTAATGTTATACCCGCTGAGGCACTCTTCTTGAAACCTCCCCACGGAATTCCTTGACGCAATCCAGCGAAAGATTTGGTAATACGGTGAGTTCCAGGAGTAGGATCAGCCCACACCGGCTGGGTTGAAGTATTCGGGTTCCTTGCCAGGGAGCCACTTAATATTGCATACAATGCTGGGCTTTTGAGGCTCGGGAATTGCCTGTCCAGCCAGCATAGCATCTAGCGCGGCACGCAAATCTTGGCCAGTCGCAGTACTGCCTTGCTTGGGGCGACTGTCATCCATCTGCCCACGATAAACCAAACGGAAATCTTTGTCGAATAGGTAGAAATCTGGTGTGCATGCAGCACAATAGGCTTGTGCGACCGACTGTGACTCGTCGTACAAATACGGGAATTGGTAGCCCTGTGCCTTCGCCTCGGCGTTCATCAACTCTGGGCCATCGTCAGGATAAGAGGCCGCATCGTTGCTGCTGATTCCGACCACCGCGACATTCTTACTGAGATATTCGGTTGTCAATTCGGCCAAGGCCTTGGCCACGTGCTTCACGTACGGACAGTGATTGCACAAGAAGATTACCAACAGACCCGATTTACCACGAAAATCGTCTCGCGAGACAGTCTTGCCGTCGACTGCATTTGGCAGCGCGAAGTCAGGCGCAGTTGTGCCCAGAGGCAACATCGTACTTGCTGTGCGAACCATAACGTACCTTACAACTAGCTCACTTGATCAGTCATCTGTTCAGCGTGCGATCAAAATTCGCAATCGCTGCAAACGTTGCTCTTATGTTACCAAGCAACTGCAATTTGGGTATAGGAGCGAGTTCTTGGTGCCCGGGCGTCCCGCCCGTTTTGTTAAAGCCGTTTGACTATTTCCCGGGAGGGACGCAAGCGAGTTCTTGCGGGAAAGTGCGGCGTTATTGAGGTCAACTGATTGACAGGTTGGGCGGCTAATCAAGAGCTTCCAACAACGGTCCGGCCATTTTGACCCTCACCGCTTATGGCTCGCACCACTCGCCACGCGACTCTCCCGCGAATTGGGTCTAACTCTACACGGTCAGCTTCAGCGCGCGGGAGAGTTCAACAAGCGTACTCTCCCAGGCAAGTGAGCCGCTAAAGTCGTTTCCCAATAAAGAGAATGATCGCACTGGGAATTTACCTGCCTACGCTAATCGCCACCACTACGAGTCATCATACTTCTGAGCAGGGGAGGATTGATCGATGTGGAGATAAACTGCACAGATCCGTCCGCCATGGTGACGTTGTAACCACCTCTGTGATTCGCTCCACTGGGAGGTAACAAGTTCGCCAAGGGTACATCTTGCGGCTTCATCCATGGCACGGCATCGGCTGGAGCGGCTTCAACGACCATCAGCGTGTTGCTTGTTCCATCGGTGATACTTCTCATACCCACCGGGGTCGAACCGGGAAAGATAGAAGCTGGGTCATCGATTACCTGATAGCAGGTAGCCGGCGTCGCTTGATCTGTCATTGAGGGACATTTGTAAACGCGAAGTACCAAGCGGTTGGCTTGAGCGTTCGCAGGGTCGTCCCAGGGCTTGGCCAAGTCAATCGAATTGTACAAGCTTTGCTCACCTAAGTAAGGAAGGATCAGCGTTCGCCAACTATGCAGAGGCTGACCGTTACTATCGACTGTATAGGCTGGTGGAAATGTCTTATAGGTGTCGTGGTAATTGTGGAGTGCTAAACCGATTTGCTTCATATTGTTCATACATGCCATCCGCCGCGAGGCTTCGCGAGCAGCTTGGACTGCTGGAAGCAACAGCCCAACCATGATCCCCAAGCACGGCAATAGTAGAACACCACCCACCACCAACACAATGATCAGAGTCGTACTCGAACTACTTTTCGGAGGAGGTGGAGGTGCAAAATTTCCACCAGGGAACTGCGGTGGAAAATTCTGTTGTGGCATACCCTGGTTGGCGTAGGGATTGTTCGACATCTGGAAAACTCCGGGTCAAGTAATCTTGGTCAAATTAGCGTTGAGTAGCTGGCTGAGGAGAATCTTTCTCGCTGACGAGTTTAAGCGATGGAGCTTCGCCAAGCAATTGTCGCATATCAATTTTGACATACGGTCGCTCGGCAGCAGGTCGCTTATGATCGGCGTTGGCGACATAGAGCACGCGGTCTGCCGGAACAAACAAGACATTGTGCAAGTTGGACTTCATCGCTACTGGACGTGACATTAACCACATTGCAGATTCCGCGTCGACTTTGCCATATTTCTCTATGACTCGCTCACGCAACTTTGCCAATCGATCACCGGCCGACATCACAATGGCATCCTTGATGCCTTCACCCAATCGCGGATCGGCTTGTCCAGGAACGATAAACTCAACTTGCTCGGGCACAGCAGCCACACCGACTGCATCGTTGGTCTTTCCATCGGCAAAGACATAGTAGTACTCGCAAGTCCGTGGACTTTCCTTCCAAAGCGTTTTGACTTGTTCGAGCGTCGAACAATCCTCAAGAGCAATTCGCATCAGCGTCGCCATAGGAACACCGTCCCATTTGCCTTCGCCGCGACCGCCCATTTCACCCAGTGATATCTGAGCATCGTTCATGCCGGATACACTTCCCGTGAATCCTGCATAACCAACGTTCGCGAATGGAATCTTGCCATCGACAGAAACGATGAAGTTGGTGGCAGCGTCTTGTAGGCCAATTGTGGTCATGTAATCTAAGACTCGACCATGATAGAGCTTGCCATCGACAGTGGCTGCACCGAACAGTGCAAACCCCGAGCAATGAAACATCTCGGGGAAGACATTCAGCGCATCGACAACTTCGACTGGTCTCCCTAGCGCAAGAGCCAGGGCTTTGTTCTCGTCGCGAAATCGCTTCGGCATGTGCTTTTCAAGCTGTGCGAACGCACTGTCCAACTCGGTTCTAAACCACTTACCGGACATGATCGTATTGGCGGTTCCAAAGGTGTACAGCACTGAGTCGATGCATGTGTTAGCCTCGTCCTTTAGCAGTTCACCGTGGGCTTTACCAACTTGCTCGGGAGTTCCACGAAGCGTGACGACGCGTTGACCTTCGATCCAACGCAGCTCGCCATTCTCTGTTTGACGATTTTGTTGCTTTGGCTTCTTCAGCACATCGCCTGGTGCCAAAATCTCAAATGCTCGGCGAACTCCACGAACCAGTGTTGTTTCCAATTCGTTGCGATCGAGCGACTTGACCTCAAATCCTGGCCATTGATCACCGGCAGCAAGCGAAACTTCGCCGAAATTGTAGCTGGCTTCGATTTGTACATCATTACTACTGATTGAGAACGCATCGCCATCAAACTTCAGTATTACTCCACCAGCGCTAGCCGACGTTTGATCCTCACTAACGCTCAAACCCGCCAGAGTCTGCCCCATACCCAATAGTCCCTTGGCATCGGCTGACAAGATAATTGGCGCATATGTTCCCACTTCGCTCCTTGGGCTGAGCAATCTTCTTGAAAGCCCTTTAAGCTCCAACTGATCGGCAGTTTCAACTTCGCCAGAACCGATAAAGACTACCTTGTGCTTCGGGATTGCAAATGCAGTTGTATTCGCTCGTCGCCGCAGCGCAACGCCGTAGTCCTGGTGTTCGACGGTCAAGTCGAAGTCGCCTTGGTCGCGGCGAATTTCTACTTTAATCTGTTGCGGCTTGCCATCGATTGCGACATTAACTTTAGCTGTTAACTGAAAACGTTCAGCGCGACCGGTCAAGATTTGCACAACCGGTGTCAATCGATCAACCATGGTCTCGGCGCTTGCGGCTGGCTTGCCTTCATCAGCCGCTTGAATATTCGCATTGACGAAAATGCAGCTAAGTGCCAGCGAGTAGACGATCCAGCGAAATGAGCGATTGATCCTATCTAGATGGAACATAACGTTCTCCTAACTTTCGCGGCGAGTAGTAAGTTGCAGTTAGCGGCTAGTATGATAACCTACGCACGGCTTGTCAGCGCGACTATTTCACTTCCCTGCATTTTCCAACCACCTATTTCTTATGCTTAGATCTTCATTTTCAAGCTGCGTCCTACTCATCACAATCTTGAACTGCGTCACTTCAGTGCTGGCAGCTGCCGATCCGCAGGAAGGCGCCGTCGCTTCACCAGTGGTCTTCCCTGTTCAGCAAGATCATCTGAACATGATGGAGCAACTTGGCATCACCAAGCTCAGGCCTGGCAGAGACGGCAATCCCAATGCTCAAGGACCTAATGCGGCTAACTACGACGAATCCAAAGCCAATCCCTATCCCACATTGCCAGATCCGTTGGTGACAAGCGATGGAACCACAGTTCAGACCGCCGACCAGTGGTGGAACGTGCGAAGGCCAGAGATCGCGCGGCTGTTTGAACAAGAGATCGTGGGTTGCATTCCCGAAGATGTACCTAACGTGCGCTGGGAAGTTCGTGATACTCGTGAGAAAACTGTGGGCGGAAAGCCTGCGATTGAAAGGCATATTGTTGGTGTCGTCGACAATGCTATGTGTCCCGAGATCAGCGTTGAAATTTCGATGTCGCTGACCATTCCTAAAGAGTGTCCCGAGCCAATTCCTGTTCTGATGCTATTCGGCAGAACACCCTTCGAAGGCTCAATGCGACCAGGTGGCGGCGGTGCAGGAGGAAGCGGAGCCGGGCAAGGAGCTGGACAGGGAGCTGGACAGGGAGCTGGACAAAGGGGAGGGCAGGGCCGAGCGGATTCTGCGAAACCAACAATTGCATCGAAGTACGATCAGTTGTTTGAAGCTGGATGGGGCTACGCGATACTCAATCCGACTAGCGCTCAAGATGATTCGGGAGGCTGGCGGCCAAATCCCTTCGCGCGCCGAGACCCCGACGCACCACAGCCGATGCCCATAGGTGCAGGTTTGACTCGCGGCATCATCGGACTTTGCAACAAGGGCCAGCCGCGTAAGCCTGATCAATGGGGATCACTGCGAGCTTGGGCCTGGGCCGCCTCGCGCGGCTTGGACTACTTGGAGACTGTTCCAGAAGTCGACGCTAAAAAGGTTGGCATCGATGGCGTCTCACGCTATGGCAAAGCAGCCCTTGTAACGCTGGCCTTTGATCAACGTTTCGCAGCGGGCCTGATTGCTTCAGCCGGCGAAGGCGGTACAAGTTTGTATCGACGCAACTTTGGCGAATCGGTTGAGAATTTGACGGGCTCGGGTCAGTACCACTGGATGGCAGGCAACTTTTTGAAGTACGGCGCAGATGAGTCTACCTTTGGTCGAAAGGATGCCAACGATTTACCAATCGACGCGCACCAGTTAATCGCCTTGTGCGCTCCGCGGTTGACCTTCATAAGTTATGGCATCCCAGAGAAAGGCGATGCGTTGTGGCTGGATCAACAAGGCAGCTTCATGGCGACGATCGCAGCACAACCGGTCTTTCGCTTACTGGGGGCTCGAGATCTGGGGCGTAGCGATGACTACAACAACGAAAAGATGCCGCCGGTGAATGTCGATCTATTGAACGGTCAATTGGCTTGGCGGCAGCACGATGGTGGACACACCGACGATCCCAATGTTGTGCACTTCGCGAATTGGGCCAATCGAATGTGGAAGGCTCAAGCGGGTGCAAGCTCGCAAGCATCGAATAGCGTTGGCGATGGTCAAGCCGCTCAGGCTACCGAAGTAAAGACGTTCTGCAATCCGCTTCCGCTTCCGCACTATCCGATCGGTAAATTCGCTCGTGATCTGAGCGGCAAAGATACTGGACCGGAGTGGATGTGGCGGCTGGGTTACAAGCAGCAGTTTCGCGAGCTAGCCGATGTGTCAGCTTTGTGGCACGAAGGAGCTTGGTATCTCTATCCATCAGTCGATATGGCTTGGGTCAGTCGAGATCATGGAGCTACGTGGAAGCATCATCCGATGAATGTTCGCGATCTTGGTTACGCTCCGACGATCGTCAAGCATCGCAATAGGTTTTTGTTGATGGCTAGCGATTCGCAAATCTATGCT
>CAUJKA010000454.1 GCA_963204965.1 Planctomycetota bacterium
CACATCCTGCATTAGGAACCGGAGGACCCCCGCCTTGAACACCTAGATAGTTGGAATTGTTCACATTGGACTGTGAATTGGGATCGGAGGGACACTGAAACTTGGCTAGGTTCAGGGCAAAGAGAGTGCGGTTGGGTTGATCGCCCGGAACATTCGATGAGCCAGTAAACCTAAGTCTGAAATCAAACTGACCGTACAGGTTGCTTTCCTCCAAGTACGGCAAAATCAGAACGGACCACGGAGCCTGCGTACGATCCTGGCCAACCTTGCAGAAGTTTGCGGTAGTTGGCGTTACACCGGGCGCGTAGGTTACGATTCCGCCCGCAGGAAACGTCTTGAAAGCACTTTCATAGTTGTGACAGGCCAAAGTAATCTGCTTGCAATTATTGGAGCATTGCATCCGACGAGCCGCCTCTCGAGCCGCTTGAACTGCTGGCAGCAACAAGCCGACAAGAATCCCGATAATCGCAATCACTACCAATAGTTCAACTAACGTAAATCCATTCCTCTTCCACTTTGAACGCATCATGATTAGGACCTTTGGGTAAAAAAGAATAAGACAAGCACCATTAGAATAGCAGTTAGGATGGAATGGTTACCCAAGTACGTGCAATCTGGATGGATAAAATGCCGCTATTCTAATCTCCCAACCAAGAGGGTGGTAAAATGGGTAACCAATTGCAGCTAACTGCTATTAACTTCAGGCCCAAAATTGCTGAGCCTAAACCGAGGAGCCCAAATGGCCGTCCCCAGGGTGAATAATGGAATTGCCGTCCTTTGACGATCACAGCATCGACCAGTTTGTTGCAAGTGTATGTGAGGGTGACATCGGTGCCTTCGAAGTCATTGTTCGCACTTACGAAAGGCAACTACGAGCGTGGTTAGTTACTCACTCCCGGCCTGGAATCGATGTGGACGAAGTCGCTCAGCGGACCTTCATAGCGGCCTACTCTGGAATAAAGCAGTATCAGCTTGGCACGAAGTTCTCGAGTTGGCTGTTCACAATTGCTCGGTTTCAATTGCAATCAGAAGTGACACGCCTACGCAGGTTGGCCGACTACCATAGCAAGTTTGCCCCCGACTTGATCCAAGAATTTGTAGTGCAGCCCAACGAAGACTCTCTCAGCCTGTGGGAAGTGCGACTGGAAAACCTCCGCGATTGCCTCAAACAACTTGGAAAGAGTTTGCAAAAGTACGTGGAGTGGCGGTACGAAGAACAAATGTCCATTGCTCAGATTGCTGCAGCCAGCGGTCGTTCGAACCCAGCAATCAAAAAACAATTCTGGTTGATTCGTCAAAAGTTGTCTCTCTGTATCCAAGAACGCATGTCTCGCTCGCAACGGTAAATCAATGAGTACATATGATCGATTTGCAGAACTTTGGACAGACTATTTGGAAGGCGAGCTAAGCGAGTCCGAATTGACTGAGCTCAAGGCGATCATTGAGTCACAGCCTGAATGCAAGTCTATCGCTATCGAGCAATACCAAATTCACCGCGCTTTGGGCTTAATCGCAGCCCAGAACTCGGAAGAATTCGTGAAGGCGACGATCCAGCGATTACCAAAAAGCTCAGACGACTTTGTTGCTCAGGTACTGGCTCGGGCGAATCCTCTGTCAACTGGTTCAGATAGCCTCAAAGCTACTCGCAGTCATCGATCGCTCAAGTGGTTAGCACTGGTAGCAACTGTAGTAGCATCGATTAGCTTGGCGATCGTAGCGCTCAGACCCGAAACGCGTCACGATGCGATAGTGCCTCCAGATTCCAGTGATGTCGCAGTGAAGTTTACCAATACGGCTCGATCAAAATTCCTAGGCTCTTTCGCTCCCTCCATGGATTCCGATGCTATCCTCGACCGCGAGTACATCTTGACGAGTGGGTCCGTTCAACTGCAATTTCCAACTGGGGCTGAGGTCATTGTCGAAGGACCGGCCGTATTCCAGATTGTCGAGAAGGAACGAATGCACGTCAGCGTTGGGCGATGCTCAGTCTACTGCCCTCCCGGTGCGGAAGGCTTTGCGATCGATACTCCTAGCGCACGAGTCGTTGATCGGGGCACACGATTCTTTGTCAATGTGATCGAATCATCGGCAACGGAGGTTCATGTTATTGACGGTGTTGCAGATGTGTATGCACTCACGAAAGAAAACGCTCCAAAGCATTCCCCAAATGCTGACAACTCAGCGACCAATAAAACGATTCGTATGACGGAAAACCAGGCGCGAACGTTTGAAGGTGAAACAGCTTCTCAATCCACCGATTTTCGATCTAAGCTGTTCCGATCGCAATTGCCCGACCGAATTCTCAGCTACGAGGCAACCCAAGAAAACGGTGGAGCCAAGGATTTGATTAGCGTTCGAGTGCAGCGCGATGGCCAATTAAAGACTTTTCCAGCTCAAGAGCTGATTGGCGTTCGGATCTCTTCGTTCAAAATTGCCGAGAAGATTTCCGACATGCGGCATTTGGCTGGCAATGCCAAGCTGCCTACTAGTCGAGCAGAAGTCATGTCGGATCTATCACTCAATACTGGCGCCATTAATCCCGGCGGTGACTTGACTCCACCGAATAGCAACCCAGTGCTTGGAGAACTTGGCACAAACCGTACTTTGACGACTTCTGGTTTCGCCATTGAATTCGTAATGCCAGTCATCAATGCGCCGGGACCCGACGTGCTCTTCTTCGAATTGCAAAACTTGACAGGTGATCCCGATGGCGATTCGTTTCACGTCCTGCCACTGACATTTTCTGGCAAGCGAAAACCGATTACGGTAAACTCCTATGATCTAACGCTTACTTCCCCAGAAGTACAACGACCCGCCAACTTTTATCTCCATGAGTTTGTGCGCCCTGTTGATTCCTTGGATGAACTCGTCAACGGACAGTGCCAAGTGCTGCCCATGCCTCAAGGTTCGGTGGGCTATCGAGTATTGGCAGTTGCCATAGATCTGTCTGCGATGGGCTTTGAAGAAGGTGAGCCGGTCAAAGGTCTGTTCTTTCAGGATAGCTTAGACGATCAAGAACACGTCGACCCAGTAGCGATTTTTGGATTGCCGGTGAAACCATAGTGATCGTTACGAAACGCAAATTGAATTCAATCACCGTAGTTTTACAGTTTGCTTTTGGTCCTTTCGATCGACAGTTCTCATGAACGTATCTACGGCCTTCCTCGTCGCCCTTCTGAGTTTAGTCAGTGCGTTGCAAACCATTGCTACTGAACCTGATCTGCTCTCAGACCTGGATCTGGGGAGTCGAGTTAAACCGCTGCGCGAACCGGATCGCTTTTCAGTTCCAGGCTATCACGTGTGGTGTGGCGCTCCTGTTAAAGGATCGGATGGCAAATACCATCTGTTCTACTCTCGTTGGCCTGAGGGAGCCGGGTTTGCTCCTGGTTGGGCTTTGCATTCCGAAATTGCCTATGCCTGTTCCGATTCTCCATCGGGTCCTTATAAGCATGTGAACGTCGCGCTCCCTCCACGCGGAGTTAACCCTCAAACAGGTAAGAAGTACTGGGATGCCGATGTGACTCATAACCCCAACATCATCTACCATCAAGGCAAATACTACCTCTTCTACACGGGGCAATATGGCGATGGAAGATCTTATCCCGCTCACCGCAATCATCAGAGGATTGGCGTTGCAATTGCAGATCAGCCCGCTGGCCCTTGGACTCGGCTGGATGCCCCCATAATTGACGTATCAGAGGACAAGTCCGCGTTTGACTCGCTGTGTGTCACGAACCCCGCCGCGTGTATCCGTCCAGATGGTAGTGTATTGCTTGTTTACAAGGCCGTACAAATCGTAGACGGAAAAGAGATGGGAGGAAATGTGCGTTTCGGAGTCGCCATCGCAGATCGACCCGATGGAAGCTATGCTAAGCAAGCAGGGAAAGTCTTTGAAGCCTCCGAGGCCGGACGTCATTGGATGGTAGCAGAAGACCCGTTCATTTGGTTCAGCTCCAAGTATGGCAACAAGTACTTTGCCATCGCTCGCGATGTCGTCGGCAGCTTTACAGGTTCGAAAGGCGGCATTTGCATGTTCGAATCACTCGACGGTTTGGACTGGAAACCCGCGACGAATCCAAAAGTGCTTGGGCGTCAGTTCAGCTATGTAGACGGCTCGTTGAGCGAACAACAAATCGAGCGCCCATCGCTACTTTTCGAAGACGACGAGCCGGCCTATCTATTCGGAGCCACAGACGGCTATCGCAAAGATAAACCAAGCAGCAACGTCCATTTTAAGCTATCGAAAGCTAGTGAATGACAGGCTGTGAAGAATGCTAGGGCAACAGACCAGCCACGAATTGTTGGTTCATCCAACCGTGCGGGTTGGCACGACGCTCATACGTTTGAACATGCCACTTCAACCTGATGCACAAATTCGCCAAGTACCCTTTCCAGACCTTTCGAATCCGATTTGGAGACGCCGAAATGGACTAGGATCTGGTTCCTGTGATTCGCGTTCCGAATCCGAAGAGCCACATACGACGACTCTGTCGTATGGCAACCGTCAATTTCAAATTCCGTGTCTCCACGCACTTCAATTGACGAGGTCTTTTTTTCAAATGTGAATCGGCGAGTCGACTGTATGACGCGAGTTACTTTACAGAATCTTATCGAGGAAAAATCCGGTCCGCGAGCAATTGCTCCTGCTGCAACAAGACAGATCGCCGCAGTGGCCCATACATCACCCCGGGAAAAATACGCGCCAATGGCGAGCATCGGAACCATCACTGATGCAACAATTGCAACTACCAGAGATACCTTGTAGTTTGACCGATGCACCTCTAACCATATTTCATGTTCATTACTGCTTACGCGAATCGACGTTTCGTCAAACCTTCGATTTGTGTACCAGAATTGAGTCCACACGGCGGCAGTGTCAAGCATTGAGAATTCCTCTATCAGATTCAAGGCAGGTCACTACACTTCCGCGAGATAGGTACAGCAGAGGTGTGAAGAGACAAAGCATAATCAATATTGTGGCTGTCGTTACTGATTCAGAGCGACATTCTTCGGTCAGCCAATTGTTGCCCTCACCGCTTATGGCTCGCACTACTCGCCACGCGACTCTCCCGCGAACTAGCATATTTCTAAACGGAAAATCAGCGCGCGGGAGAGTTCGAAACTTAGTACCCGACTGTCTATTCTCGATGCCTGCCGAATATCGATTGCCTCACGCGAAGTTGGGAACGAAAACAATTCTCAGCGTAATCGTGTCCAGATACTGCCGTCGCATTCGCGACTCTAGCCAATCAACAATCAGATTCAAGCCCGGACTCCTGAAGCCGTCGTCGTGAGCAACTCCATTCTCCTGCCCTCATTCTTTTGCCTACCGTTCCTAAACCACTCCCGTTCGACTTTCGTCCGTCTTCCTTCGCGGGCTTCTCGCCTTCGCGTGAGATTCTTCCAATGTGTTCTGGAATGACTGAGAGCGGCTAGTTAGTCGCTGGCTTCTTGGGGAACAGCTTGGCGATCTGGTGAATAACTCCAACCACGATGGCTCCCATGATGATGGCAAAGACTAGGCTGATGGAAGCTTCCACGAGCCACTTTAGTGAACCGGTAGCTTCCAATTTCTGCACGGGCCAGTCGAGCAAATGGTGTAGGAATCCGAAGCTGTTGTGGATGATAATGCCGCCGCCAACCCATAACATCGCGGCTGTGCCAACGAAGCTTAGGACGACGAGCAGGATCGGCATGCCATGGATCAGTCCACTGCCGAACTTTCTGACAATCGTATGATTCTTGTCACGAGCCAAATGCAGCCCTAAGTCGTCTGCTTTGAGAATTAGTGCGACAAACCCGTAAACTCCGGCAGTGATGAAAATGGCGACGCCAATCAAGCTTGAAAGCTGAAGCCAAACTCCATCTTTCTTCACTACCTCGTATGCGATGGCCATAATTTCTGCTGAGAGGATAAAGTCGGTTCGAATCGCACTGCTGGTTCGTTCGTTCTCTAATTGCTCTGGAGTGATGTTCTCAATCTCGACTGGCAGCTCCTTGGGGATCGGATGGAAGTAACGGTGCACTGCGTGATGCAGCTTCTCATATCCTTCGTAGCACAGGAATAGTCCACCGATGGCCAGAAGCGGGCTGACTGACCAGGGCGCAAACCAGCCTAGCAACATCACAGCGGGCAAGAGGATGAACAATTTGTTGCGAAGCGAGCCCTTGGCGATTTTCCAGACGATGGGGATTTCTCTGGCAGGCGTGAGGCCAACCACATACTTCGGCGTGACGGCCGCGTCGTCTATGACCACCCCAGCAGCCTTGCTGCTCGCCTTGACCGCTTGAGCTGCTACATCGTCAAGCGAGCTAGCGGTAACTTTGGCAATCGCCGCAATGTCATCCAGCAATGCGAGTAAGCCTGAACTCATGATCGTCCGTTGTGGGTTCGAGTTGCCTGTGAGCCACCGTTCCGGGGGCAAATCCTCTGCCTTTGGATTGTCGTGCAACCACAAAATTTGACAATCCAGGCTAGATTCGCTACAGTGAATTCCTTAGGGATTTTTAAGAATACCACTCGTCTATTCGTCTTCCTACTTTTCGGTGACTTCCCAGCTTGGGACGTCGAAGCTCCTTCTCTCACGGAATTCAGGAAAAGGGCTGTTGCATGCGTCGTCTGATGCTCGTTCCGCTTTGTTTGCTTTTGTGCCTCGTGCTTTCGTCGTCTTTAGTGGCTCAACCGCCAGCTAGCACCGAGGAGCCGCGCGATCCTAAAGTCGTGCAGATTGAATCGCTTGCAGAAAAAGCCATGCAAGCCATCAATGAAGGTCGCGCAGATCAAGCTCTGGCCGCTGGCGACGAGGCCCTGAAGGTCAATGACAAATCTATCTTGGCCCATGTCATTCGCGCGCGAGCCTTCAACGCTCGGCGAGATTTCGATAAGGCCTTCGAAGCAATCGACAAAGCCCTTGAGCAAACGACCCGCGACAAGGATTCCCCAAACTATCGCTCCCAAGCCTTCGCCGCTAAGTCGTATGCGCTTTACGAGCAGGGAAAGTACTTGCCAGCCGTCGACGCCGCATACTTGGGCACGTTGGAGAAGTTCGACAACGCCGAGTGCCACTTGAATCGCGGCCGAGCTTACATCGCGCGTCGCGAGTGGGACAAAGCAATCAATAGCTACAATCGAGTAATCAATATTGATGCCAAGTCGGCCGAAGCTTACTGCCACCGCGGCTACGCTTATCTGAACAAAGAGAACTACGGTCAAGCGATCAACGATGAGACCAAAGCCATTGAGCTGAACTCGAAGTTGGCATTGGCTTATCAACGACGAGCAACGGCGCTAATCAACAACAAGAAATTGCCAGAAGCTGTAAAGGATCTCGAGCAAGCGCTCCAGATGCAGCCCAATTTGGCTGAAGGGCTTTGTGATCGTGCAATCATCATGGCCGCTAATCGCAACGCGACTCAGGCGGAAGCCGACATCGAAGCGGCTCTGAAGTCGGACCCACGATGCTTGCGAGCTTACGTGCTTAAGTCGCAACAACTGGTGACTCGCGAGCGTTACGACGAAGCATTGATTGTGATCAAGAAAGCGGCCGCCGAAATTCCAGGTGCCGAAGACGTGCTCGCCGCCGCTCGCGGTTCTGCCCTCCAAGGCAAGAAAGACTTCGCCGGCGCAGTAAAAGAATTCTCGCGAGTCATCGAACTCGATCCGAAGAACTATAACGCCTATCAAGCTCGCGCGGCCAGCTACAAGAAGCTTGGCAACGACGAGCTTGCACTAGCTGACTTTGCTAAGGCTAAGGAGTTCGCTCCGAAAGAGCCTGAGAAAAAGGACGCTAAAAAGAAGAAGGACGACAAGGATAAGGACAAGAACAAGAACGAAGAGAAGCCACCAATGTTTATCGTCTCCAGCAAGGCGGTGGACAGTCGACCACAGGCTGTGGACGCGGTGAAAAAGATGGCGGCTGAAGTCGATCGATTGGTCAACGTGGGCCACAAGCTAAACAATATCAAGCCCAACCCTCGTACCACCGACGAACAGTTCCTCCGCCGAGTTTACTTGGACGTTACGGGTACGATCCCCTCCTATCGAGAGACCATGAAGTTTCTCAATTCGAAAGAAGAAGATAAGCGCGCCAAGCTGATCGATGAATTGTTAAACAGTGAAGGCTATGCGAGTCATTTCTTCAACTACTGGGCGGATGTGCTTCGATATAAGGACAGCTTGAGCAACGATGTGCGCGGCGAGCCCTTCCGACAGTGGATCAAGCAATCACTAGCTGAGAATAAGCCATGGAACAAAATGGTTTACGAAATGTTGTCGGCTGAAGGTTTGATTTGGGATAACCCCGCGACGGGCTATTTTCAACGCGATCCTAACATGCCGCTAGATGTGATGAACAACACGATCCGCATCTTTTTAGGAACTCGAATCGGTTGCGCTCAATGTCACGACCATCCATTCGACCGTTGGACTCAGCGCGAGTTTTACGAGATCGCTGCCTTTACATTTGGTACGCACAACGGCACCTATGGTGGCGACAAGCGATATTTTCCTGAAGATCCAAACAAGCGATTGCGTGAGCAGTACGCTTCGATCGTTCAAGAGGAAGAGGATCGACGCAATAACTCGTACCGTTTCGATCGCATGATCAACATCAACATGCGGATTGTCAACGATCAAGAACGCAAGATCACGTTGCCTAAGGATTACCAATACGACAACGGAAAGCCAGGTGAGGTCGTCGCTCCCAAGACTCTTTTCGGCGAGCCTGCTGAGATCAAGCCCGGCGAGTCACCTCGCAAGGCCTTTGCTCGATGGGTCGTGTCAAAAGAGAATCCGCGATTTGCTAAGACCGTCGCCAATCGATTGTGGAAGCAAGTCTTCGGCGCTGGGCAGATCGAGCCGGTCGATGATTTGATGGATGACTCCCGCGCTGAGAATCCCGCTTTGATGGATTACCTAGAGACATCGATGAAGCGTATCAACTTCAATATGAAGGAGTACCTCCGGGTCTTGTTAAATACGGAAGCGTATCAACGTCAAAGTAGTTCGATCAGCGTCGCAGGAACCGATCCCTATCGATTCCCTGGACCAGTGATGCGTCGTATGACTGCCGAACAGGCTTGGGATTCGTTCATCACTCTCGCAATTGACGACCTTGAATATCGTGAGCCCCCGGCAACTCTGCGGACTTCGGCTTTGGACGTCGATTTGGAAAAGATGACTGCCGAACAGATCTTGACCGCTGAACGTGAAGCGGCACAAGTCGATGGCAGTGTAGGAAAGTATCAAACCAAGTATCGCTATCGTGGTGAACTGCTGGCTCGAGCGTCCGAACTACCGCAACCAGTCCCCGCCAATCACTTCTTGCGAGTCTTTGGACAGTCTGATCGCGAGCTAATTTCGGCTTCGTCAACCTCCGGTTCGGTACCGCAGATTCTGTTCATGTTCAATGGTCCCATCACGCACATGCTGTTGGAAAAGAACTCGACGATTTACAACAACATCGCCCGAAAGACTGCAGTCTCCGAGGGTGTCAAAGCCATCTTCTGGACTGTGCTCAGCCGCTCCCCAGACTCGGAAGAGATGGAAGTGGCGCTCTCGGAAGTCAAAGACAAGGGTGCTGCCGGATATGGAAATGTGGTTTGGTCGCTAGTAAATACTCGCGAGTTTCTCTTCATTCAGTAACACCATTCAGTAACACAATCGTGAAGCCGTAAATCACGGCTGTCACAACATCAGATCAGTAACGCCAGTTCAGCAATAACGCTCGTCAACAAATAACGCTTAGCGGTGAAATCAAATGAGAGAATGGTTGCGTCAAATTAACGAGTTCGACCGCCGTAGATTTGTTTCGTCGGCAGCGAAAATGGCCCTGGGCGTCAGCTTGTTTCCAGCTTTGGATCAGGCTGTGCGAGCGGCTGAAGGGGCTAACAGAGCTCCGGCCAAGCGATTGGTCTATCTGTTCATGTCTGGCGGTATGTCGCACATTGACACATTCGATCTCAAGCCCGGACACGAGAACCAAGGCTCGACCCGGCCGATTCCAACCAACGTCCCTGGTTGCCAGATCAGTCAGCACTTGCCGATTCTCGCTAGCCAGTTCGATAAGATGGCTGTGATTCGGTCACTGGGTACGCAAACAGGTGATCACGAAGCTGGCGAGTACTTGATGCGTACCAGCTATGAAGCGATCGCAACCGAAAAACACCCGTCGATGGGACCTTGGCTTCAAAAGCACCTTGGTCGAAAGAGCAAGGCTCTTCCCGACACCGTCTTGATCAGCGCACCCGCGCGACACCCAGGCGCTGGCTTCCTGGACCCTTCGTTCAGCCCGTTGCCGATCGCAGATCCCAATCGTGGCCTCGAGAACACAAAGATTCCTGAGTATCTGACGGCTCAGTCGTTCGAAGCCCGAATGAATTTGATCAACAAGTTCGACAAGAAGTTTCGCTCGAAGTATGACGACAGAAATGTGAAGACGTACACGGACTTCTACTCGGAGGCCACCTCGCTTCTTGCTAGTGGGGAACTGGAAGCTTTCGATCTCAACAAAGAGAAGAATGAAGATCGCGACCGATATGGCCGCGATGCGTTCGGACAAGGGTGCTTACTAGCCAGACGGTTGATCGAAGCTGACGTGCGCTGCGTGGAAGTTAATTGCGGTGGTTGGGACATGCACAGCGCGATATTCGATGGTAACACGATGCCTTTACGAGCCGGCATCATGGACAAGGCTGTCGGGAATCTGATGAAGGACCTGGATGCTAGCGGTCTCCTCAAGGAAACCCTGATCGTTCTTGCGACTGAATTTGGTCGAACTCCAGAAATCAACTACAACGCTGGACGTGACCACCACCCCGCCGTTTTTTCATCCTTCTTGGCCGGGGCGGGAATCAACGGAGGGCAGTTCTACGGAGCATCGGACAAAGCCGGTTTTGGTATTGAAACTGACGGAGTCAGTCCTTCAGACATGAATGCGACGATAGCTTCAGCTATGGGACTACCACTCGATGCCATCGTGCACTCGCCAACCAATCGCCCCTTCAAGGTCGCGAACTCGGGTCAGCCCATTGCCAAGCTGCTCGCATAGGCACCACTGAACGGCTCTACAAACATTCAAGACTTACCGAGTCGCGCGTCAAAATTAATACTCGCGATCGGTTGTCTTGGAAGAACAAGCCATTGAGTGGAACTGCAATATCTTCGTAGTCGACGCGTTCTACATCCTTGATGGCATTGTCATAGATCTCTTAGGTAATGTGCCCAGCCGTTATCGCTGCGGTTGAACGCTAAGTCAGAAATCCACTAACGACCAATTCCAACTGCGGGCGCACCCGATCCGGATCTGTGCTGATGGAAGCGGGAATCGAGCCGACCTGCTTTGCGCCGCAGGCCAAATAGAAGCCCAGAGCATTTGGGTCCGCGTCGACGTGGATTCGACTCTGGCCGGACGACGATGCAGCGGACATGGCTTGCACGAGCAGTTGACGGCCGATGCCCTGGCCGACGTGGTTCGGATGAACCCAGAGTGACACAAGTTCCCATGGGTATCTGATTGGACACAGCTGCGTGAAGGCGACCACCGTTCCTTCCAATTCGACCACGAAGGTTGGCCAAGAGGCAATGGTTTCCGCCGGCGTTCGCAAGTCCTTTGCCCAACGAACCAAATCCTGTGCAGAGTAACCCCAGTAAGCCTTCGAAGCCATGGCGATTTGATCCAGTGCTTCGACATCAGACGTTCTCGCTGGTCGGATTGCCATGTGGTGCCTAACGACTTAAATCAATTGGTCGCGACGAAGTTATGTGCAGTGAGGGCTTATGTAACAGCTGAGCTAATCTTACCAGTTTGCCATCACAACAAGACGTGTGTCGTTTGGCGGTCCAGCCATCGCCATTTGCGTAGGCACGATATCGACAAACTCTCGGATGATCGTATCGTAGGTTTCTCTCCATGTCACTTCAGTTCCGTCGCGACTCCAGCCAGCAATGGTGACGGGCACGTCACGTGGCCAGCCTTGAAGTGGAAACCCAAACGGACAATCTTTGAAAAGTGAAGCCGCTTCAGTCGAAACGAAGGCCTGCCGAGTCATGATTCGTGTGTTTAGTCCGAAGGCATTTAGCTCATCGGCAGTGAACCAAGAGAATACCGTTCCAACATCACTATCAAAGCAACGAAAATAGTTTGAAAGCTCGGGGCTTAGGTCTACAGGTCTTCCTCGACGTGGGACAACCGGTGTGTAAGGCTCTATGGCTCGGATTGCCCATCCTGAATCGACAAGGATTGACGCAAGTTCTTTGCTGACCGAATGAAGAACGTGTGATGGCGCAAATTCTGGAGCGTCAGGATTGTATTGACGCTCCTCGTTTGGCACCATATGACCAGTGAACCTCCATACGAGATTTATCCTGCGCTCGATGTAGCAATAGACATCCACTGCCAATAGAAACTTCCTTTTTGCGAATGACACAAATCATGCGGTTCGCGTCATTTTACTTTGAAACCTTCGCAACCTACAACTCGCGCGCATCGAATTGTTTTAGCTTTTTCGCAAACATCGTCACGATGTATATACTAACAGGTAGTATCGCTGGATTACTCCGTCCTTTACCTCTATGAAGGCAGTAGAGTCCGAGCCATCGTCATTTCCTCCCTCACCTTTGCGGTGAAACACATACCGAACGATCTTGCCATTCTCAAACCAGATCTCATCTGCAATGGAAATGAGTTCAGGGAAATCGGACACCAACTTACCTTCAATGTCGTCAGGATGCATCGACGTGAGAAGTTGAATTTGACGCGCACGCTGCGTGTCTGACAAAAGCCGCTTCTCTATTTGCGGCTGAACTGTGTGCTTACACGCAGCAAAGGCGAGAACCAAGCACGCAACCATTGAAGGCAGAAACAGCGAAACATTTCTCATTGCCACTTACCTCACAGGTTTATTGCCATAAAAACTATTCGTGCCCAACTCCGGATCTCTTTATTGAATCAGAAACTCCCGCAGCACCGTATACTTCGTGCAAGAATCTGTCTCGAAGCTTCGCAGGAAGTTCTTCGTCTAGTCTGAATGCAGTTTCCCAATTAGTACGAGCGTTTTCCAAAAGCTGCCTGCATGAGTCAGGCGACTGAGCATTGACATCGCTCAAAGTCACTATGAACGGTCGAAACACATTCACTTTAGCCGAAGCGATTTTCTCGAATTCAGTGGAAGTAAACGGACTCTTTCGATTTGCAGAGAGTGTGCGCATGCATCCATCAAGCACATGCATTGCACCTTCAACAACAAAAACTTTGTTATTGTCGAAGTTCCAGTTGCTGGGCGCAGCAGGGTTCGTACTCCAGATGTTGCTATCCCAGAGTCCATACACACGAATACCGGCAATACACTCTTCGCCCAAACCGCAATGCTTCATCCAGAACCCTTTGGGTTCGCGAATGTGTATCGCAATTTGAATGCAGAGTGCAGAAAATGCGGTGATCGCAATAAGCATCTTGAGTGATAGTTTCGGACGCATCAGAACAGTTCTGGGGCAATGTGGCTTGACGAATGGCGCTCAAAGTGATGCGCATTCGCTTGAAGATCACCGAGCACTGGGTGTTGACTAAACTTGACTATTTGTCCTTTTTGTTTGGCGTGTCACGCTCTCGTGGTGGCGGCGCAATCAGCACGGCCACAAATGCCATTGGCTTCTCGCCCTGAACCTGCTTCCTCTCTCCGTTGGGAGAATGATACAACACCGGTTCAACAGTTCGAGAGCCTGGTTCATCCGCCAACGTGACTCTCGCCTCATACCCTGCGGCCGGCGACCAACCACCAACGCTCACCAAAACGCGCCCGTTGTTGCGTTCAGGAATGTCTCCGCCGACAGGGCAAAAGGTGGCTTTGCCTAGACTTCCGTCCCAGACGTGATTGTTGATGATTTCATCCTCCAGCAGCCCGTCACAAATAGGCACCCAGTTTGTAACAGCAAAACACTCGGACTCACCAAATTGTTTGAGCTTCTCGACTACCCAGGATTCGACGACGGGGCCATCTTGTTTCGGAGTGCGATCTGTGATCGGTATGATCACCTTGACGAACACCTCGTTGAATCGCTGCCGCGCAATCGACGCTGCAGTTGGATTCTGTGCGGGTAGCTCTGCGGCAAACGTCGCGAGCGTGTAAAGCACCAGCAGGAGAGGGTAGCTAAGACATCGCATTCTAGACCTCACAACGATCAACGTGACAGGATAAAAACAAACGCCGGCATTAACTGTGATCTCGTAGCAATCTAGTTGTTATTCAGTATATCAGCGCGCGACGATAGCGCAGACGTCTATTGAGAATTACGCATCATCTAATCCTTAATGTGTAACCCGAGATTTATTGATCCCACCAAGGGGGAAATGTATCGGCAGCGATTAAACGCCCCGAATCACCAGAAGCGCCGTCGCCAACAAGCACAAACTGAGCATTTTCGCCAACCGTTAATCGCAGGTCGCAGGCTTCCGCAATCGCACGCAAAACAGTTTCAGCGGAATCGCCCGTTACAGTCAAATCGAGTGGCTTTGAAGCAATCGTTGGCGGATCGACCTTAACGGTGCAGTCGTATTGTTTACAAACGTATTTTAGCAATGCGCCAAAGAAGTGTCTGGATGCGACAAAGTCTGTACCGCCGCCATCAGCGCTGGGTTTGCTTGTGACAATGCCAGCGTCGAATTCACCTATGGTCGTCCACGGTGAGTCTGATGGTTCGTCGATGGGAGTGGTATCCATGGTTGCAATATTCAATTGTGAGCAGCCGATCACCACGATCAGGATGGTCGAAGTTGCGAGCGCTTTGAAACGCTGTATTGCATTCATGTGGAGGTTCTGATGTCCGTCGGGTAACGGCAGCGATCTGCCGGTTCGAGTGGTTAAGTATTTAGCACGGTGGTCGCTGTCGAGAACTCGGCAGCAACGCATTGTTCCCCGTTTTTTGGGGTGTTGCCATTAGTCTACCGATTCGCCTGTACCAGTTGCAAGCGCTTTGTCGATTTTCGGCAATCTAATCTGATTCGATCGAATCCGACGTACTGCGCTCGCAGAAGAATTGGTTTCTGAATCGACCACAAATTCAGCGAACCTTCCGCTTAGGACTGACTGCGCTGACCGAAGTATTTTTCAATTGATCCACGCGGTTGCGGCCGAGTGACTTACCATCAGGAAACACGCGACCCGCAACTCGCTTGCAATTCTTTGTTCTGGCTTTATGGAGTGGAGTAAGTCTTCAGGAACCCTCGGTATCCGCGAGCGTAATCGCCATTTTGCAGATACGCACAGTATGCGTTGAAGTGGAAGGTCGCGTCATGAATCAATTCTCGGTAGTTGTCCCGAACTCCAAATCGATCGACAAGTTCTTGAAACTCGACAATGTATTCTGTGAGCTCCACACATTCCGAGATTGAAGCACCGTCCATTCCATAAAGAACTCCGTCAGGTAGTTCGTGGAGCGTATGAGCAAGATAACCGGCCATGGATGAGACTAACATCAATCCGGCACACTGGTCGTTTGGGTTTAGTCGGAGTTCTTCCCGCAAGAGCAATTCGGGAGACTGTAATTCCTCTGGGATTTCACGTATGCACGTTCTGCAGCGATAAACATGATCAAAGAATCCGGCCATTAATCGCAATGAGCCCGCAGTCCCTGATTTCCAAGAGTGCATCATTGCCGGAAAAAGTACCTTCACAAAAAGTTGTTGCCGAATGGGAATTGGTGCTTTTCCTGTTTCGTGCAGCAAACAGAGTGTGATTGCCCAGTCCGTCCATGTCTCTTTTGGCAGATCGAGCAACGAGCCAATAAACCGGTCTAGCGATCCGAGCTTCTGATTGCGCGTTCCTCGATTCTCGGCATCGAGGTATTCGTTCCAGTGTTCAGCAGGCCTGTGTGGGAGTTCATTCACGTTTACACGCATCAATCAATGCCAGAACTGTTAGAATCACCGAGTTGCGAGGGATTGGGCTACCATTGGCGTTTGTCGTCCAATTCGACGATCAAAAGTTACTCATAGCTTTTGGCGACGAACAAGATGTCTGCGCAGCGGCGCCAAGAGTTTTCAGGTGGCGTGTAATCTGCCAAAGATAATCCATTTTTCGATGACCTCGCCCATTGCACTGCGGCGTCAAGAAACCTTTCAATAGTGGTGTTCTCCCATTCAAGTGCATCTGCCTCCCAGAGCGAGCTTGGCGCGAGTTTTTCTTGTGCGATTGATGCTTCGCGGTCATCACGCAGCGCAACTAGAAAACGGAGGAGTGTTTCCTCGTCGCAGACGGCTTCAAGTGCGATGTAAAGTTGATCCATTTTGAAGACAGAACGACCGCAATCAGCTGGTTGGCGCCAGTGACATGGTAAAGTGAATCTGGCACCGCCGCCAACTCGGTGTGCATTGCATTGTTAGCTCTCACCGCTACGAATAACCATGGTAAGTTCTTCGACCGGCCAGGAGTGGCCTTCGCAGTTACAGAGACCGGGGAAACCAGCCCACCGTACCGCTTCCTCGAGATAGGCGACGAATGTCGTTTGATGCCATTCATCGTTCAGTGGAGGATCATCGGCGACGGCCGGTACAGACACATTGTACCACATTCCGCCGCTTACATTCATCTTGTGCAGATCATCCGGGCCAATGGGAATTAGATATGGGAAGGCGTGACGCAAGCGTTCTTCTTTATCCGAAAGAAACTCTTCAAGCTCGTGAATTGCTATCGACGGCGGAAAAACCACAAGTGCATCTGGACTGTCACAACCGTGCCATTCCGGATGGAATCCACAGAAATCAACGCTACCTACAAATTGCCAGAACAGTTTGATGGAAAGCGGAACCTTGCCGACTTCACGTTCGACTCTTGCGATCGATTGCGCAGCATTTGACTCCGGGCCCGGAAATACATCATCCGGTCGGTCGAAGACAAATCCTTGCGACGAAAGGCGACGGGCCAAAAGCTGGATCGCATCGCCAATCGTTTTGATGCGATGTTCGAGTGTCATAGTACCTGAGAGCTAACGACCGCCAACACCCGGCACTCGCGAGTAGGTGGCCATTAATAAAAATCCCGTTCGCGTGCTCGGGTCCATGGCTTTGTCCAAGTAAACCGCTGCGCGGCAGGTTGAGCGGACGTTAGTGTAGCCGATGACTGACTGGTATTTCAACAACTTTTGGGCATGTGTTGGGAAGAATTATTTAGGTGGCTGACCACTCTGGTGCTCCTTGCTCCAGCGAGCTTGATGTCTTGCCGTTTGGCAGACACTCGCTGGACTTTTTTCAAGGAGTGTTCCGATGTCGAAAGACAAAAATCCTCAGTTCCCTTTCATCCAACGATTCGCAGAAGATCTGAAGTTGGCCCATAAGTCCGAGAGCACTGGCAGTCTTACCGTCGAGCTTTCGTAAACTCAGCGAGCATCTGACGCATGAACCGAAAACAGTCGACCAAGAATCATCTCCGTGAGTATGAGTATTGGTTGTTGGTCTCAGCCCGGAGGGCGACAAATCTATGCCGGTGAGCGTAAGCCACCGGAATCAAGTAAGCGAAATCCCAA
>CAUJKA010000455.1 GCA_963204965.1 Planctomycetota bacterium
TACTGTCCACGGTGCCGTTAGTCCGAGAAGGTGCTGGTACAATTCTTTGTCTTGCATGGGGTTCTCCTTTGGCCCCAAATCATATCAAACCCACACAAATCCCGGATGGACCAGTTTGTTTCGATTAGGACGATATGCGTGTGCGCACAGGAACTGAACGATCATGTTTACAATAGTAATGAAAATCGTAGCTGCAATCGCAACCTCTGGAAACAAGACTTTCGCCGCAAGCCAAGAATACAGAGAGACCATTAGAGAAGCAAGAAATGTGAGAGGAATAGAGGCCTGACGTTCGCCCGCGGCTTGTCCAAAAAGAACAGCGAAGAAAAAGGCACTTGCCGGCTCAAAGAACAGGGATGTCTCAAGCATTCGTTCAATCGCTTGACTGTTCAGTTGACCAATGGTTTTGGCAAAAACAAGGCCTGAGGCAAGCAGAAAACAAATACTTACCCAGGATGACGTCGTGAATCGAAGCAGTAGAATGTTGTTCATTCGAAATGTCTTGATTGGGTCAGCTGAAACAGTTCACCGTATGTCCAAATAGCCTGATCGCCCACTGTGCTTCAAAGGCACCTGAATCACGTTCACTTGAGGATTATACTCGGTCCTTGCTGTGCAAGTCTGCCCGGCAGTCGTTCAACGTTCCGACTTTTTCGTCCCGCCGCATCGTAGGAATAGCCCACCCTATCTCCTAAGATATCGGGTTATCGGGCCGACTGAGACTTGTTGCGATCGGTGGACAATCGCAAGGCCAAAAGGACCTCCACAGACGAGCTAAGAGCAGCCAGTACGTCCTAATTCGTTGACCCCTCCCAGCGCGATCGCGCGTCCTTCAAATCTTGCCTATTCTGGTAGTTGAAGACCATAAACGAGATTAGAATGCTCAATCTCCCTCCTCGCATAACTCACTTTAGAATCAAGAGAGTCCTACCATGACAGTTCAAATCAATCGTAGAAAGCTTCTCGGAACCGCAGCAGTTGTTGGTGCGGCGTGGACCTTTCCGAAGCCAAGCGCACGAGCTATGGCCAACGATGAAATTCGGATCGGCTTCATTAGCTGTGGTGGGCGAGCTGGCGAGCATATGAAGGCGCTGAGCGACGTCAAGGGTGTCGCTGTCACAGCCTTGTGCGACCCGGACGGCGGTCGCGTTTACAACGCTAGCCGCAGCTATCCAAAGGCTCAAACATTTGCCGACTTGCGTGAGTTGTTAGACCTGAAGGATGTCGATGCAGTCTTTGTAGTGACTACGAATCATTGGCACTGCTTGGCTGCGATTTGGGCCATGCAAGCAGGAAAAGACGTGTACGTCGAAAAGCCGCTGTCTCATTCTCAGTGGGAAGGTGATCAAACCGTCAAGGCGGCTCGCAAGTACAACCGCATTTGCCAAGTTGGTACTCAACAGCGCTCCGATCCGATGCAAGCTGAGATCAAGAAATTTCTGCATCAAGAGAAAGCACTAGGTAAGATCGTTAGTTGCCGAGTAAATCGAGTGGGCGTGCGTGAACCGATTGGCAAGCGCAGCGAACCGCTACAGATTGAAAAAGATCTGAACTACGATTTGTGGTTGGGGCCAGCTCAAGACAAACCCATCTTCCGCGACAAGTTGCAGTACGACTGGCACTGGGACTTTAATACCGGCTCGGGCGAAATGGGCAATTGGGGCGTGCACGTCTTGGATGATGCTCGCAACGTAGTCTTTCAAGACAGTGTCAAACTGCCGTCGCGAATCATGGCTGCCGGAGGCCGCATAGCTTGGAATGACGCGGGAGAAACTCCGAACGTTCACTGGGTCTACTTCGACACTGGCGAAGTTCCCACAGTGATTGGCTTGACCAACCTAACCGCCGGAAAAGGACAAAAGGGCTCGCCCAAGAATCCAGGACCTGGCAGCGGCTACATCGCCTACTGCGAAGGCGGTCGATTGGAAGGACAACGCGGAAAGGCCGTCACCTTCGATCGTGAGGGCAAAATGATCCGCGAGTTCAAAGGCAATAGTGGCAACAAGCTACATCAGCAGAACTTTCTTGACTGCGTACGAAGCCGCGATGCCAAGGCACTCAACACCGACGTCGAAGTGGGCAACTATTCGACCGGCTGGTGCAATCTAGCCAACGTAGCGTTTCGCGCTGGCAACAAGTACTCCCCAGATGCTGCCGAGGCGATGGCCAAAGAGCTTCCGTTGTGGGGTTCGCTGCACGAGGAGATGAAGGTTCACGTCGCTGCTCACGAAGTTCCGTTGACGGATCTTTCGCTTAGTCCAATCCTGAAGTTCGACGTTTCCAGCGGCAAATTCACCGGCGAGGGATCTGAAAAAGCCAATTCATTCCTCAAACGAGAGTACCGCGCTCCCTACGTTGTGCCAGAGATCAGTTAACTCCTTCTAAATGCCTAATATAATGGGATGAACTAACATGGATGGACAGGATTCACAGGATGATCTTCGATCGGACTTGCAGAAAGTCTGCTTCAAAAATCCTGCACATCCTGTTTATCGATCTTCATTTGATTTCTTCGCGAGGCTGAACCTGCTGGACGAATCCGGCGTATCAGGATTGAAATGCAGATGACCGGCATCGCATCTGCATAAGGATTGACAATAGCCAAACGTGCTACTAAAGTTAGTTATCAATCCCTTGCGAGGCTTTTCCCTTGAATTTCCGTGGTTTTATCGCAATTTGCTTGCTGGCAGTCTACGGTCTGCCCGCCACGATTGGGCCGTTCTGGCACCACCACGGATCGTGCTGCGCAACTTGCGGAACCTACACTCACGTTAACGACAAGAGTTCAGCAGACAAGAGTTCAGCGGTCGAGGCAAGCTCGGACGATAAGGCAACTGATGCCAAGTCTGGCGATTCTGGAAAGAAAGCTCACCGCTTTGGCCATTGCGACGGAAGTTGCTGTAGCCACAAGCGCGCGACTGAAGGTCAGGCCAAATCCGGGTGCTGTGATGATGCAGATCCAAATAAGTGTCCCGAGGATCATCGTGGTAGCTGTGCTGTTTGCGACTTTTATGCCAAGGCATACTACTCAACGTTAGTCTTCGAGATTCCGGAAGCCAGCGACTGGGCTCCACTGGCCGTCGAGAGTCGCGTTGAATCGCCGTTTGATCTTTCGATCTCTTTGAATGCTCGCGGGCCACCCGCTTCTTTTTAGCAACCGCCAAGACATCACAATGCTTGCAGGTTCGGTCATCGAACTCGGCGGCAATGACTGTTAGGTCTTGGCTTTCTTAGTTGCTCATGTCTCGAAGTTGTTGTTCATGCGTTGGACTCCTTAGTTGGCTCCGCACATCTCAATACTCCGTTCATGAACTCTGCGATCTCCGAAGATGGTTTTCGGATGCGCTGAAAAGAACGCTCAATAAATGCAAGTTGCTTTGACTTGCTGGATATCAACATGAACCACCTGTTCCAAGGTATATCGCGGATCAATTCCGTCGCGAATCATGACTTTTGCCCATGGGCCAATCGCTATGTGTACTGGTTGAAAGAACCGGTCGGTTGGTTCCTCATTGCAACCCTCGCAAGCCTGTTGGTTGGAGCCTTTCTCAGCCCGATCGGTTGGTCGGTAGCCGCAGGCTTGGCCGCGATTTTGGCTTTAGGACTGGGCTTTCCGTGGCTAGCGGTTCGAACAGCAAATTGCCAATTGGCTCCGGTTAATCACGAAGTGCATGAGCGCGATGGAGGCGAGCTGTCGCTGACAGTTCGAAATCGCTTGCCGATTCCAATCTTGGGTCTAACCGTTGAAGGTTACCTTTCTCAAGCTTTCGATCCAGCCATCGACGATCAACCCATTCCCGATGTAGGGCTATCGCAAGTTCCAGCGTTCAGTCAAGCCACGTATCGTTTGGCAATTCGACCCGAGTATCGCGGCAAGTATCCGATCGAGCGTCCGAAGATCGCCTGCTCATTTCCTTTCGGCATTTGGACGGCTCGTCGCGAGTTGACCGATGTACAACCCGTTACAGTGTGGCCGATGTTGCTGCCGTCGAACAGCGATTTGGAAATCGTGGGCAAGCAGTTGGCTGAGACCGGAAATGGTGATCGAGCCAGTTCACACGGGGACTTCATCGGTGTTCGCGATTTTCGCCAAGGCGATTCGTTGCGCAGCATCCACTGGGCTCAATCCGCTCGCCTGGACAACTTGATCGTCTGTGAACGAGGCGGTCCGCAGAAACAAACGCTGCGTTTTGATCTTTGCACCAAGCCTTGCCAAGGATCTGTACGCGAGGCTCGAGAGAATCTTGCTTGGCGAGTCCGCATCATGGCGACACTGGTTGACTTAGCCGTTTCGCGACATATGCCATTCCAGCTCTCGATCGATGGTCAAGCTATTCAGCAAGTTGCCGGCGCGCAAGGTCGCAAAGCAGCTTGGGATCGCTTGACGATGATTCCTTTGGATGGCTCTCCGGAATGTCATTCAATTGGTACTGAAAATGTAACAACACCGATGATGACGCGAATCGTCGTTTCGGCTCACGGATCTTCCCACTCGCAAATGCCATCCCACCTAGTACGAGTCGAATTGAAACACCCTTCGGCGGGCGTCCGTCGAGCAGCGCAAAGCCGCTGGTGTGATATCGACCTTGATCAGGACATCGCAAGTCAGTTGACGCATCTATTCATGGAAGCGACACGCGAAGCCTACGCAGCCTAGCCAGTCGTCTAGGGAAACTAGCAAGCCACTCCTCGATCGTGAACCACTCTGCGATGTGTTGTACAAAATGAGCCGTGGAAGATGAGCAGCGAAAAGCAAATAGACCGCGAGGCAGTAACGCCAACTAACGCGGCGTTAATGAGTGCGACCTCAATCAACGCTTCATCGGCTAAGGTAGACGCACAAATTGTTCGCCGCGTATCTGGACAAACTTCGGCGCAAGAGCAATCGAACCTCAGTCGACGCCGAAGCGGCGCACTGGTGATGTCGATGATCGCAATTGGTTCAATGCTCTTTAGGCGACTGAACTACGACAGCATGACTGCGATGATCTCCGAGGTCTTGATCTGCGGCTCACTGGTCGCCGCGATCGCTTGGCTCAGAAGCCGAGATGCGAAGAAGAATCGTGCTGGAAAAGTCGACACAAGTAGACCTGCGAGCGCTCGGAATGTTGAGCTCGCTCAGTCACGAAGTCCTTGGGTGACACCTTTGATTATCGCGATCCTGTTGGCACCGTGGCTGATCGATCGAGCGTCGCGAGGCATGGGCGGTGGAAACGGAATTGAGATTGTCATGCTGAGCAATCTCGCGTGGTCCTCATTGATCGCGGCAGTCGTCGCTTCCGCGATGAGGACTGTCAGCATTTCTGTCATCTGCAGCGGCTTCTTAACCTTGTTTGCCACCTTCATCTCCGATTCCGGACAAGCAACTTGGTTTGCCTACCTGTGGGGCATCCTCTGCTTGTGGTGGCTGGTGTCGAATCACTGGGAATCGGTCGAGTGCCTTTCGGCAACGCAAACACAAGCTTCAAGCAGCTATCGTTTCGTCGCAGCACTCTGTGGTTGCCTGGTCTTCTTTGTCATCTCGGCGACCTTGGCAGATCGCATTCCAGTACTCCGCAAGATCAAAGCAGAGGTGATGCCCACGAGCGGCGGAACTACAGGTAAAGATTCGGTGGGACGAGGCATCGGTAACGGCGATGCACTGGTTGCTGCAAAGAACCATCCAAGTTCGTTTGGCGCAGTTGAAACCGACATCTTTCTTGAGTCATCTAAGCAAAGTCTGTTTGATGTGGTTGGCGAAGAGATGGGATCAGCCAAGAGAAACAAGCGTGTCGAACGAACCCAAGCACTCGATAGCCAGCAGATCCAAGCTCAAGCCGGAAATTTCTCTGAGGCTAACCAAGCGACCGGAGGCTCTGAATTCAGCACCGATCGCAACTCTCCGAAGCTCCGTGAAAAGCCCGACAACATCGTAAAAGAATCGATCATGTTTTGGTCCGGTTGTTCCAGCGCGCATTTGGCGGTCGACCGTTTTCGATACTTCGATGGTGTTCAATGGCACAATCAGGCTTCTGGGCCTCAAAGCTTTGCGCCTGCCGAAAAGGCGCCACTAACGCTAAGCGTCGATGAAAAGAACTGGTTCTATACAACAGCCGCGGCGTTCCCCAACGACAACAGCCCTTACGTTGATGCGATTTCTGAGTCGCTGAAGTTCACTCGCTTTCGATCACCGGTGATTCCGACGCGTCAAGGATTGCAAATGTGGTCGATCGATATGCTCGACCAAGCAGACTTCTTCTCCGTTGATGGAAATGGTGTTATCTCGATGCCTGGACGACTGCATGTACCTGACTACACGGTCATTCGAATGATCAATAGTCGCGTAGATGCGGGGCGAGTCGAAGCGATGCTTGAGGCCATCGAACCGAGAGCATTTGCTTGGCCGGCTGAAGCTGATTTTCGCGACGACCTAGATCGACTGGCTCAAGACTGGTCAGAAGGTCAGCCGCGGAGCTGGGACCAGGTCGAGCGGATCGTGAATCGCTTACGTACAGAGTTTAAGTTTGATCGCCAATGGCGCCCCGACGATTCAAAAGACGAAACTCCGCTGAAGCAATTCATTGAAAGTCGACAAGGTCCAAGCTACCTCGTTGCGACCCTGGCCGCTCAAGTGCTTGGACGATTGGGGTACGAGACGCGGTTCGTATCGGGATTCTACACCAACCCTCAACATTTCTTACGTTCACAACAAGAGACAGCGATTCTCCCGCAAGACGCTCACGTCTGGATTGAGATTCACTTAGGCGGCGGACAGTGGATGTCACTTGAACCAACCCCAGGGTACTTAGCCGAACCGCTTTACGCCGGCTGGTGGTATCAGATCAAGAAGGCTCGTTACGCTATCGCCGCAACGATACTCGTCCTTACGATCACATCCATTCTTGCGTACGTGCTCCGCGGTGTGTTGGTCGAGGCGATCTGCCAGTTGCTTTGGCCACTAGTAACGCTGCTACCAGATCGAAGCCGCGTTGCATGGTTGGCAAAGCTGATCGACTTGCGTACACAACTTGCCGGCGCGCCGAGAAGCAAGAGTCGCGTACTTCGCGAGCACCTCAAGTCGCTCTCTGCCGCGCTGCCACAAGAATTGATACAAGCCTATGAACAGTTCTGCCAAGCCTCGGATCGAATTTGCTTCGGCGGCACGACGCGATTGACTTCAAATGACAAGGCTGCCATGCGACAACTGTGGCGACGTATGACTTACTTTCGCTTCCGAGCTCACCGACGCAAAACTGCAATCCATACTTAGCTCGCTTTTTTGAAGCATGATCCTCGCATAACACACCCCACCAAGAACCAACCATTCGAACTCTGACCAAGACTGGCTAACTCTGAATGAACTTAGTTGCGAATCAACTGGAGCCAATCCAGGTACTCACCAAGTTGCGAGAGCGACTGAACCAAGTGCTTTTGGGCAAGCAAGACAAAATCGAGATGGTGATCGCATGTCTCGTGGCTGGCGGTCACCTGTTGCTTGACGACCTGCCAGGGCTGGGGAAGACTACGTTAGCCAAAGCCATCGCCGATTGCTTCGGATCGAAGTTCGCGAGAATTCAATGCACACCGGACCTTTTACCTACCGACATCACGGGCTTTAATCTCTTCAACCAAAAGACTCGCGAGTTTGAATTTCATAGTGGTCCTGTATTTGCTGAGATTTTGCTCGCCGATGAAATTAATCGGACCACTCCTCGCACACAGAGCGCACTGTTCGAAGCGATGGCCGAACGCCAAGTAACCATTGATGGTCAATCGCGAACGCTGGCTTCAACCTTTTTTGTGATCGCCACGCAGAACCCCATTGATAGTCACGGAGCCTATCCGCTACCGGAAGCACAACTCGATCGCTTTGCAATGAAGCTCGAGATTGGCTATCCCGACAAAGCGGCTCAACTTGCAATTCTAAATCAGCCGCGCGGTCGCAAGGCCACGCAGTTCGAACCCGCAATGCTCTCCAACGAAGACTTGATTGCAGTTCAAGATAAGGTTGGTGAGTGCAAAGTAGCAACGCAGCTGCAAGAGTACTTAGTCGCTCTTTGCGATGCGAGTCGATCGCACGAATCGGTGACGCTTGGCGTAAGTCCTCGAGGCATGCAGATCTGGCAACAAGTGGCTCGAGCTTGGGCGATGCTGCAAGGTCGCGACTTTGTCATCCCTGAAGACATTCAAGCTGTCGCAGGCCCAGTGCTTTCGGTTCGCTTGGTAACGCGAGGCCAGTCAACGGCGAGTGTGATTCAGTCCATCATGAACTCTGTTGAAGTTCCAGGCTATCGATAATGCACCAACACATAGAACTGCCGACAACGATTCGTAGCAAGCTGACCCTTTTAGCGGTTCGCCTAAAGTTGATTGCTGGACTTGCGATGCTCGTTCTCATGAGCATGGGATGTCAAAACTCGAAGAAATCGCTTTACGAAGAGATCGACCATGACCATCCCGAGCACTGGCCCAGCGATCTTGCGGATACTGCCGCCAAGATTGATCAGCGGCTGCAACGGATCGTCCAAGACAGCTCCAATGCTGAAGCGACAGCAGAACTCAAAGACCTTATCAGTTGGTGCCCAGAGTTAGCTGGTGATACTGATCTGACTGAACAACAGTGGCTACCGATTTTCAATCTTTCGGAAGCACTGCGAGCTCGCATCAGTTCTGGCGAGAGTCTAGCTAAGTTGCAGCCCGAGATCAGCAAACTCTCGAGCATTCTTGCCGATGCTCAAGCTGCCCTAACGGCATCGAAAAATCTTACTCAATAGCTTTTGGACTTCTAGGAAATATTGCGATGGATGTAGTGCTTGCAGGTGCCGTGGTACGGGCGGTTCAAGGCATGGCCAGTGCAGCGCCGACGTTGATCACGGGGTTGTTCGTTGCCGCTATTCTCCGTTACTACCTTCGCGTCGAAGGCACTGTCCGATTGTTTGGTGGAAGTGGCGTTCGATCGCTGGTCCAATCATGGCTAGTCGGCATGCTGCTGCCGGTATGTTCGATCGGTGTGATTCCCATACTCCGCGAACTTCGCCGAGCGGGAATGCGACCGGGTGCCATCACTGCATTTGCCATCGCGGCGCCGCTATTCAATCCGCTGTCACTGCTTTACGGACTGACGCTCTCAAGACCGTATGTCATTGTCGGTTTCGCCATAGGTAGTTTAGCCGTAGTTACGATCTTGGGCCTAGCGTGGGATCGAATCACGGGTTGGAAGCCGGAGAGCGTCACTCAAGAGAACACGCCTGTTTCACTGCGACGCCTAGGGTTTTGCGCGGTGTACATAGGACGAGAGCTTTGTGGTCCAACGGGCTTGATGGCCTTGATCGCTATTTCCGGATTGATGCTGTTGGCCGCGATCTTGCCTATGGGCGCACTGCAAAGCTCGGCGGAGCAAACGGACGCCAAGGCACCGCTGATGATGGCCTTGGTCGCAACGCCGATCTACGCCACACCAATGTTGACGATGAGCCAAACGGGAATGATGTTCACGCACGGAAATTCTCCCGGAGCAGCCTTTGGACTATTGCTGCTGGGAACCGGAGTCAACTTTGCAACCATCTACTGGACCGCCAAGAACTACGGTGTTCGCGCCACCTTGGTCTGGTTTGCAGTGCTGTTTTTTGTCGTCGTAGGTATTGCCTATGCGATTGACCGACCGTTAATACCACCGGGTGTTGAGCCAGCCGGTCATACGCACGCGTTTGACATCTACACCAATCCGTTCTTTCACGACCAAGCAATCAGTTTATCGGCCATGGGCGATGCGATTGTTAAGAACAGCTCGAAGTGGACGGTCCTAGCCAGCTTGATTGGATTGGCCGTTTGCTTGTTCAGTGGAGTACTTCTACAGACCGTGTTTCGCAAGCGGATCGATGCCTTTCTCGCCAATGTTCCCACCATGGAAGAGAAAGACTTTCAAGGCGTGCATCGTAAAGTCACCGAGCGAACCGTGGGAACGACATGCCTAGTGGGGCTGATAGCCTTCAGCGTTGTGGGTTGTTATGCGTTTTATTATCCGCCCTCCGAGGTCCTTGAGGACATGCGACTGACTCGCGGTGAAATTCTTTCCGCAGCTATGAGTAAAGACTATCCCACTGCAATCAATTCGATTCCGCAACTCGAGAGGCTCTCCCGTATACTCGAAGTCGGCTATGCGCTGCGAAACTATGAACTGCGACCCTACCAACGCACGCAAGCTCAGTTACTTCGCAACAAGCTTGAGCTTTTGGAGCATGCCTGCCAGAACTTGATCGACGCCAAAAAGAACGCCGATTCAAAGATCGATGTGCAACACGAGATGGAAGAGATCGATCAGCTTCGTAAAGAGATTTCCGCCAATGCCGCTCGATTAGTCAAGGCATTTGAAGCTGTTAGCAAATAGCTCTTCGTAGGGTATGTGCAGCATGCGTTCTAAATGCGAACGCTGCTACAAAATGAACCTCACACAACGTTGGACACAGCCCCTAAAACTAACCCGCATGCGCAACAACACATTAGCAATTAGCAATTAGCAATTAGCTGTTAGCTGTTAGCTGTTAGATTGAGATATCTTCTCGCAGTCGCATGGGATGGTCATGCTCTCGTGCAGAATACTGACAACACCAATTACCCTTGGCGAAAGCTCTCGGAAAAAGGTGAAGTGTCGCTTGTATCGAACGAAGTACACTCCATGCAGATACTCATCCAAGAGTGGTCGCCAACTTTCGCGAGTTTCTGCGGCCTTTTCTATTGTTTCGAAAAGTTCTCGTATGTACTTGTCTGCCTGCGTTTCACCCCAAGTACGCTCTGAGTAGTCCCAAATCTCAGCTAGACGGATCTTCGCTGCGCGTAGGAACTTAACTTCCACGATTCGCTCGCTGCGATTTGAACTCTTCCAAAAGACTTTCGACCTCTAGCGTTTCAAACTCGGGCTCGGGAGCTTTCATTCCTGGGCTCAGTTCGTGACGTAGCCAAAGCCACTTTCGCTGTTCTTCGCGTTCGTAGTCGCGTCTGACGAGGTCGCGAATGTACTCGCTTGCCGAGGCATAGACTCCGGTATCTCCCGTACGCTCCTGAATAAACCGTTGAAGTTCACCAGAAAATCTAACATTTACACCTTCAGCCATAAGAAAAACCTCCATCCAAACCATACACCGCGTCCCACAAATTTTCAAACCTGTGGGACAAAGCGTGTGTTGTAGGGTGTGTGCAGCATGCGTTCAAAACGTCAACCCTGCTACCGAATGAACCTTCGCGACGCTTCACACAGCCTTCAGTTTTCACCAGCATGCGCAACACACCATTAGCAATTAGCAATTAGCAATTAGCAATTAGCAATTAGCAATTAGCAATTAGCTGTTGCTGTTGCTGTTGCTGTTGCTGTTGCTGTTGCTGTTGAACCTTCGTACTTACGCGCCGCATCGCCCAAATGCCACTTTGGGGGAGAATTAACTTTTGCGAGCTTTGGAACCAGTTTGGTAATTTTCCCGCAGAATTCTGGCGGTTAGTCGCGGCAATTCATCTTCTCTGAGTAGACCGGTTGTGGAACAAGCCGAATCGCAGTGGTGCGATGGCATTCTCAACCGAAACTTGTCATCTCAAACCGTAGGAGAAACAGTATGTTTCAAAATCGTCGCAACTTTGTAGTTGTATTGCTGGCCCTAGTCGCCAGTGTTTTCAGTGCCAGCGCAATGCAGTCTTCGAAGGCATTCGCAGGAAACAACAAGGCTCTTCGGCTAGAAGGCCGCTTGGTAAGCAAGATTGGTGCCGATCGCATCGCTTCGGTTCGCAAGACCAATGGACAGATCGTTTCAATCTTCATTCCAACGACTGCAAAGGTCGAACGTAACGACTTCAAAGCCGCTTTGACCGCGTTCAAAGTCAACGACGCTGTTCAAGCTCGTTTTGCCGCCAACGGCACCACCGTTATCAAGTTCGAAGGCGTTGGTCCCTGATCCTGATCCGATCATGTTCACCAATGAACTTTCGGCCGATGTGATAAAAAATCATCCAGCACTAACCCTCCCTGATTGCACTGCAAACACGGAGGGTTTCGTCATGGATACCGAAGATCTTCGTAGGGTGTGCAGCTTGCGTTCTACTTTAAAAGCTGCATTGCGCGACGTTTCGCACAACTTCAAAAATTCACCCACATGTGAAACACACCATCGGCTAATGGCTAATGGCTGAGTCGCCCTCGAATCGGGTCTCTAAAAAGGCCCAAACCCCAGCAAAAGCTAGGTTTTTTGACGGCCTGCCCGTTTTTCTGATGATTTTTGCGAAACAGATTCTCGCGAAGGTTGAAGTTACGCATCGCGGAGTAACAATCGATTCAACCTCCTTCGCGAAACAACTTTGAAGAATCTGTCCTATGAGAATGCAATTTGCATCGGTCTTGCTGTGTTTGTTAATGCCTGTTGCTCTATTCGCTCAGGAAGCTCCCCAGAATAGCAAACCAACCAGCACGGATGCCGAGTCGTCAAAATCGACAACTGGAGAGCTAACACCTGAGCTTCTTGGGGCGTTCAAGTTTCGCAGTATCGGACCATCTCTCATGTCCGGTCGCATCGCGGACATAGCGTTGGACAAGTCGAATCCCAACGTTTGGTACGTCGCCGTCGGCTCGGGAGGAGTATGGAAGACGACCAACGCGGGTACAACCTTTGAACCCATATTCGACTCGCAACCCTCTTACTCCATCGGTTGCATTACGATCGATCCCAATCAGTCTGACACAATCTGGGTCGGCACAGGGGAGAATGTGGGTGGTCGCCATGTGGGCTTTGGAGATGGAATTTATCGCAGTAAAGATGGTGGAAAGACTTTTGAAAATCTGGGACTGCCACTGTCCGAGAGAATTAGCAAGATTGTCGTCGATCCAAGAAACACCGATACCGTTTATGTGGCCGCTCAAGGCCCACTGTGGTCGCAGGGAGGAGAGCGAGGGCTATTCAAAACGACCGATGGCGGCGCAACATGGAAGAACATACTCAGCAAAGGTCCTTATACCGGGGTGACCGATGTGGTCATCGACCCGCGGAATCCAAACGTGATCTACGCTGCGACTCATCAACGTCATCGCACCGTTTGGGCCTTGTTAAATACCGGACCTGAATCTGGAGTCTTCAAATCCACCGATGGTGGCCTGAATTGGAAAGAACTCAAAAACGGAATTCCAGGTGGCGACAAAGGCAAGATTGCTCTCGGAGTGTCACCACAGGACAGTCAAGTTGTTTACGCTTCGATCGAGTCGGTCAATCGCGAAGGAGGATTTTATCGCAGCTCGGATGCTGGCGAATCGTGGGAAAAGCAAAGCGCGTTTGTCTCGGGTGGAACAGGCCCTCACTATTATCAAGAAATCTACCTGGACCCACATCGCTTTGACGTGATCTATCATGCTAACGATACGCTCGTCAGGAGCCTTGATGGCGGCAAGACGTTCGAGCCCATCGAACGAAACGCCAAGCACGTCGATAACCATGCTGTAGTCTTTCATCCCAACGACAAAGACTTTCTGCTCGTGGGTTGTGATGGAGGTGTTTATCGATCGAACGATTTTGGATTGACCTACTCGTTCTTCGGCAATCTGCCTTTGACTCAGTTCTACAAAGTCGAGGTGGACTATGACTTGCCGTTCTATCACGTTGTCGGCGGGACACAGGACAACAATTCTCAATATGGACCTTCGGCCACACGATTTGTCCAAGGGATCACGAGTGCCGATTGGCAAATCACGATCGGCGGCGATGGGCATGACAACGCTATCGACCCAACAGATCCCAACATTATCTATTGCGAATCTCAACAAGGAATGATCGCGAGATTTGACCGCAAGACGGGCGAATCAGTTTCGATCCGCCCTCAACCTGCTGCTGGTGAAGAAGAACTAAGGTTCAATTGGGATTCACCAATTCTCATTAGCCCCCATAACCCGAAACGACTCTATTTTGGCAGCAAGAAACTGCACCGAAGTGAGGACCGTGGCGATTCGTGGACAACGATCAGTCCAGACCTTTCAAAGGGGCTTGATCGTTGGAAGCTGCCCGTCATGGGGCGAGTCTGGGGAATCGATGCAGGCTTTGATCTGCTGGCGATGAGTGCCTTCGGCAACATCACCTCTGTCAGTGAATCGCCCGTCGTGGAAGGACTTCTGTACGTCGGTACCGATGATGGGCTCATTCAAATCTCTGAGGATGCTGGAAAGACATGGCGAAAGGTTGAGCGATTTTTTGATGTGCCCGAGGGAGCCTTTGTCAACGACGTGAAGGCTGATCGACACGATGCCAACACTGTTTATGCTTGTTTGGATCACCACAAGACCGGAGACTTCAAGCCGTATGTAATCAAGAGTACCGATCGTGGTCGCACTTGGACCAAGATCTCCAACAATCTTCCAGACCGTCATTTGGTTTGGCGAATCGAACAAGATCACGTTAAGCCTAGTCTGTTGTTCTTGGGAACAGAGTTCGGTGTCTTTTGTTCCGTCGATGCTGGCAGCAAGTGGCACAAGCTCTCCAGTGGCATGCCTACTATCCCAGTGCGAGACTTAGCGATCCAAAAACGCGAGAATGATCTCGTCTGTGCAACCTTTGGTCGCGGCTTTTATGTGCTCGACAACTACGCTGCACTTCGAGACTTAGAACCAAGCGTGTTAGAAAAGCCAGCTCACCTGTTCGCAACACGAAGAAGTTGGTGGTATCGTCAAGCCGACAAGCTTGGCGGCCGAAAAGGCTTCCAAGGCGATAGTTTCTTTACCTCCGATAATCCAACGTTTGGAGCAGTATTCACAGTTCACTTTAAAGACTCATTCAAATCGCTAAAGTCCATTCGCAAAGAGGCGGAAGAAAAGGCTAAGAAGGAGAACAAGGACGCAACTGTTCCAACGCTTGAAGAGCTAGAGAAGGAAGTCAACGAGTTATCCCCGAGCCGATACATTCAGATCACTGATGCTTCTGACGCCTTCGTTGCCAGAGTGACTCTTCCCAACGAAAAAGGACTCCATCGAGTCGCTTGGGATTTTAGAAAGGCCCCGATCCCAGGCTCGCGATTCCGTTCGCTTGCCTTCCCTGGCAAGTACAAAGCAATCGTCATGGAGTGGGACGGAAAAGAAGCCAAAAAACTCTCGGAGAGCATTACGTTTGACACAGAGCCGCTTCAGACTCCTTCCCTGCCTCCAGTGGATCGCAAGGACGTAGAAGATTTTCAAAAGGCGCTGGTTGTACAACAAAATCGCCTAACGAGCGCCTCACGCAAGTTAGCCCGCGCCGATAAGATTCTTGATGAAGCCAATACTGTTGTGACTACTAGTTTGCCCGACCCCACACAGTTGCTGAGCGAAATCCGAACCATTGAACTTGAAAAGACGAAGCTTGAGAAAATGATGTTCGGCAGTCCTATCTTGAACGAGAGATTCATTGAGCGCGTCCCAACCGCTTCGGATCGCTTGAACGGCATTATCTTTGGAGCGTTCGGTTCTACGCATGGCCCAACCAAGACACATCGCGAACAACTGGAGATCGTCAAGAACGAGCTCAACGAACAGCTCCCCAAGATCGATCTATTCGTAGCCGAAAAAATCAACAGCCTCAAGCAGAAGTTAGAGAGCATGGGCATCGAGCTCAACATCGATCCCTAAGCTCTTCTCTTTGTAGGTCTTCGTAGGGTGTGTGAAGCGTGCGCTCCAAAGGTTCACCCTGCTACCAGTGTGAACCGACACCACGATACACTCTACAATGAATACTCACCCGCATGCGCAACACACCATTGGCTGTTTGGATGGTTGATGATGGCCATACGGAAGAGGTTCGCCTACCCTTTTTGAAGTTGCGTTATTTCTGGGATTTCGGGCCCAAGGCCAGCGGCCCTCATCTACCCTCATCTACCCCCGGCTTTAGCCTCGCGAACACAGATTTGCAATTCGCGATTCCGTAATATAAGATTTCTGAAATCCCGCCCGTACTGCTTTCCGTTGAGCCTTCCATGTCAATTCGCTTCCATTGCACCAATTGCAAAAAGACTTTGCAAGCGCCCGATTCAACTAGTGGCAAGAACGCCAAATGCAACTCATGCGGCACGATAGTCCGCATCCCCGCTCCAACAACTGCGACGCAAGCGGGTTCGGCTTCTTCTGGAAGTACGCAAACGCAAACTGCACCGACCAACCAACAGTCGAAGCCTACAGTTGCAACCATAAAATGCAGCAGTTGTACTCGGACGCTTCGACCGCCAGCAGGCAGCGAAGGCAAGAAACTGAAGTGTCCCTGTGGTGCAGTCTTGACGATGCCAAGCGCAGGCGGAAATGCTCCGGTTGTTGCACCGGCAATCTTCAATCAACAAGAAGCGGTGGCTGCGAGTCAGCCGACGCCATTTTCTAATTCATCCTCAGATTCCAGTTGGTTAGACGTACTGCCCAGCGCACCGACATCGCCAGCAGCATACTCGGCGCACAACACTGCACCGCCATCGTCCTACGCTGCACCGCCATCGTCCTACGCTCCGCCCTATTCTTCTCCTGCATCTCCGTATGACTCCACGAACTCTGGCTCTTCATCGCAGTCATCCATGGCCAATATGTACTTGGCTCATGCTGCACAATCCGATCGTGAGAATGCCTACGTCGAACGTGGTCAGTCTTGGAGTGTCGATTGGCCCAAAGTCGCCGGTGGAGTTCTCGCCATGGTAGGAGCATGCGTATGGTTTTTTGGAGCATGGATATTTGCCGGACGAATCTTCTTTTATCCGCCAATCCTTTTCATCGGTGGCTTAATCGCAGTCGTCAACGGACTATTCAGCGGCGATTAGTTAGCCCGTCAGTTCTTCCAGCCGGAGCGCGAAACAATCTCTGCCAGTCGGCGTGAGCCACGTGAGCGCAACATGTATTCTAATATAGATACGACAAAGCTCTGCCGCTCACAGTCCACGCCATGCGAAACACGCCGTTGGTGGTGGGAATCGTGTCGATTTCGAGCGATGTTTATTGGTTTCAGGGGAAGTAGTTGATGAAAGCATGGGGACAGGAACTCACCGCAGATGACCGCAGGTGGTTAGACTGGCGGTGGAGCTGGTTGATTGATCAATTCGGTACTAACTTCAACCGGGAGATCGTACTGACAGAACCAGAGTACTTTCCCGATGGATACCATTATGATGAGTCAAGCGTAGAAAGGTACCTTCGTCGCGTTTGCGATTACATGGATGTAGATCGTGAGCGGATTCAGCTTCACTACTACGAAGAAAGTCCAGATGTAGTTGTTCGAGACAGATCTCGCACGACAGCAGGGTTGTATATTGAAAGTAACGATCACTTTCAGATTTGGATTGAAACTAAGCAAATCGCAGACCCTCTCGCGCTTGTCGCTACACTCGCCCACGAACTAGCGCATGTTCGATTGCTAGGGGAGAGGCGAGTATCGCCGGAAGTGTTTGATCATGAACTGCTTACGGACCTGCTCACCATCTATTTAGGTATGGGCGTCTTTACCGCGAATTCCGCAATTCGCGAAGCCTATTGGCAAGAAGGAAACTACTCTGGATGGCAAATGTCCCGGCAAGGGTACTTACCTATGCCTATGCTCGGCTATGCACTAGCACTCCTCGCATCATCACGGGGAGAAGGAAATCCACCATGGTTAAGGTATTTAAGATCTGATGTCCGCTCCCACTTCAAACAGTCGATGAAGCTGATTCAATCAGCGGGAGAATCGTCGTTATGGAATCAAGGCTCTGACAAGCAGTTCTTATCGCGATATGCGCGGAGAATATCAGGGAAACTGACAACGCTGCGTCCCAAGCCCAAGGAACTCGATTCAAATTCAAGTGAGCCTGAACTGAGTCAACCAACCTGCTACTACTGTGGAGCAGAGGTAACCGATGACAGTGAGGTTTGTCTGGATTGCCAAGAGTCGATCGATGCAAATACCGAAGAGCTCATGGAAGAGCAGTACGAGAATCCGAAAAAGCATCAGAAGAGCCTTGTTTGGATTCTGTTTGTTGGATTGGGTTGCATGATATGCTGGACGATCTACGAGGAATTGTTCGGCAAGCGATAGACTGATTTTCCCACTGCGACTTAAGCCTTCCCAAGTTGTTGGTGTCAACAACTTGGGAATAATTTGAAAGGCCGAGGAGTCCAAAAGAAAACCGCAGGGGGTGCCTGCGGTTGTGATGGATTGAGATTGTGGGGAGCTTAACGAAGAGTCGGGCTTACTCAGGAATCTTGGCGTCGCTTTGCTTTTGAGCGGGTTCGGAGGTTTCCTTCTTGGAGATGCCGATCAAGGCGTCGAATTCGTCGTTGGCTTCGCTGTTCTTGGCGTACTCGAGGAATTCATTTTCCATCTTCGTCGAGTCCATGCCGGCTAACTCGCGACTGATTCGAGCATTGGCGGAAGCCTTGGATCGCATCTCGCGAAGTTCGCGGAGCTCTTCATGGGTACGATCGTTGGATAGGCCAGTCATCATGTCGGCAATTTGCTTCTCTTCGTTGGCGGAGAGAATATCGGCAACTGCGTCGTGCTTTTCTTCCTTGAGCTTTTCCAGATCGCGCATCAAGCTTTGGATCTGAGTCTTGTGACCGGCGACATTGGAAACCAATCGCTTCATGTCTTCATCTAGCTCTTCAGCTCGCTTGCGCTTTTCTTCTAGCGTGCTAGAAAAATCTTTGAAGGCGGCTTGGCATTGTAGGTAGTCGGGATCGCGTTTCACGGCTTCGACATCGCCGTTGTACTTTTCAACCAGCTTTTTGGCTTTACCGGCCGCTCCAGATTTGAGCTTTTCCAGATTCTCAATCTCAGTTGTCAGTGCCTTCAACGAGGCCTTCTTCATCTCTTCCTGAGCGATCATGGAAGCGACGGCGTCTTTGTACTGATTCAACCGTTGCTTCTTTTCTGCGATCACGCTGTCATAGTTGGCCGAAATGACGCCGGGATTCATCCGAAGTGTTTCACTGGCCTTGTCGACACGAAAGGTCATCAAGTACCAGGTCGCTCGAATGTACTTTCCAATAGCTTTGAACATTATGTATTTCCTCTTGAGCTACTCTTTGACAAATTCTTCGTAGACCTTGCTTGGATTCTCGATCTCGCGCATGCGTTGTTCGGTGCGACGAGCGACTTCCAAGCTAATATCCAATTCTTTTTGAAGCGAATTGAGGTCCGCTTCTTGATCCTCACATGTAACTGTACGAAACTGATCGACGATCTTCTGAACGCGGTCCACCGTCGCAACAACTTCGACAACAATCGCTTCACGCTGCTGAATGACCTGCTGACGAGCCTCGCCGACCACGGCTTCGGAACGCTCGAACAAGCGATACGATTCTCGCAATTGCTCCACGGCAGCGCCAAGCACTTGGCTAATTTGCTCTCGAAAGCGGGCGCTGCGAACTTCAAAACCGGGGCGATTAGTCAGCTTTTCGAACTCGTCTCTGAGGCTTCGAAGCAAGCTGAGACTGTCTTTGGTACGGTGGTCGCGGTCGGTGCGAAGTTGCTTGGCAAGCTGATCCAGTTGAGCGTCTTCAGCCTGTCGAGCCGCTTGCTGCTGAGCGGTAAGGGCTTGCTGCGTCAAATCTTCGACGTTGAGAAAAGTCCGTGTCAACATCCAAGCCGCACTGCCGACGACACCAACGATGGCCATCGATGTCAAATAAAGATTGCCACCAGAGAACCACGAAGCTACACCACAAGCCAGCCCGCCGATCATCGGTATCAATACCGTGGGGCGGAAAAGGACGGAGCGCAATAAAAAACGACGCGTTGAATTCACTTGCAGATTAGGTCTGGCTTGAAGGCGAATTAGGGCAACAAGAAAAGTGGACGGCTAAGTGTGGAATTGTACAGTATCTTACGGACCCTGGCATGTGGCGTTGGTTGCGAGAACTCTAGTTTTTCGTTTCCTGAAAGCGCCGAATTGATACCTGAGAGAGCGGATTTTTGTGGAAACACGCAAGATGCTGGCGTCGTGCCTAGGACGATCTTGGATTTTCCAGACCAGCCGAAATGCCGTTAGGCTTCGGTTTCTTCGCCTTGCCAGTTACCGAGGTCCGATTCAAAGACTTGTGGCGAGTCACTCTAAACTGCCAAGATAACCGGCCGCTAACGCGTGGCGGCTAGTCTTCCCAAGCGGACGCTAACTCGGCTCCGGCTAGTTTTCTAAGCAGGACGGGAATCCTGGTGAGGGAATTCTGGTGAATTCCACTTCGAGCTAGTCGACTAGCGAATGCCT
>CAUJKA010000456.1 GCA_963204965.1 Planctomycetota bacterium
TCCAGATCAGCCCGCGACGTTGGTCTGGGCCTAAGCTCTAGACGGTGGTGATCCGAAGAGCAAAGTCGACTTCCGCGATAAGGTGATGATGCAAACGGCGCCGTTTACCGAGTCTGCGAAGGAGCTTTGCAAGACACAACATCGATTCATGCGGTTGTCATGGACAGAAGCTCCCGTTGGCATGATGTGCTTTGACTTTGATCGCGATCGTCGGTGGACTCGTGGACAACTCTATGATGCTGCCGACACATCCAAGCCGCCTAAGACAATCTTTGATCGCAGCGTTCGCGATCGTTACGGCGATCCAGGTTCGCCGATTCAAGTCCGTGACGAGAATGGCAATTTCAGAATCCGTCTGCGCGATGGCAAGATCTGGTTAAGCGGTGGCGGAGCAAGTCCCGATGGCGATCTGCCTTTTCTAGATCAAATGTCGCTAGAGACCAAAGAGGTCAAGCGACTGTGGCGTTGCGAAAAAGGCGTTTACGAATCGGTTGTTCGCTTGGAGTACGACGCGGCTGGAATGCCTGTCTCGTTTATCACCGAACATGAATCGACGACAACGCCTCCGAACTTGCGACGACGCTCGATTGATGGCAAGGTGGTCAAAGCTTTAACTGACTTCGCCGATCCAACGCCACAGATTCGCGGTATCAAAAAGCAGCTCGTTTCGTACAATCGCAAAGACGGCGTACCTCTTTCTGCAACAATGTACTTGCCAGCCGATTGGCAGCCAGGCAAGCGATTGCCGATGCTAGTTTGGGCTTATCCAGTCGAGTTCAACGATGCATCGACTGCAGGCCAGATCACCAGCAGCCCCTCGCGGTTCACTCGTATTTCCGGTTTGTCGCACTTGGCGTTGGTCTTGGAAGGCTATGCCGTGATGGATGCCGCGACGATGCCAATCATCGGTGATCCTGAGACGATGAACGACACCTTTGTCGAGCAGATCGTCGATGCGGCTCAAGCAGCCATAGATCACGCATTTGAAATGGGCGTCGCTGATCGTCATCGCGTGGCTGTAGGCGGCCACAGCTATGGAGCATTCATGACAGCTAACCTGCTCTCGCATTGCCGACTGTTCAAAGCCGGTGTGGCGCGAAGTGGAGCTTACAATCGCACGTTGACTCCCTTTGGATTCCAATCGGAGCGTCGCCCCTATTGGGAAGCTCGCGATGTCTATCAAAAGGTTTCACCATTTACTTGGGCGGACCAGATCAAGGATCCGATTTTGCTCGTTCACGGCGAGAAGGACAACAACCCCGGAACTTTCCCCGTTCAATCCGAGCGACTTTATCAAGCGATCAAAGGCAACGGTGGTACAGTACGACTGGTGATGCTGCCCGAAGAAAGCCACGGCTATCGAGCTCGCGAGTCTGTTCTGCACACTCACTCCGAAACACTCGATTGGCTTAACAAATACGTGCGCGATGCAAAGCCTTAGGAATAGATCGCGGAGTTGTCATGAGAACCTATCTTGCCTTGCTGGTGATCATTCCGCTCTTTGCTGTTTCGGCGAAGGCACAAACCGCCAGCTTGAAAATGCGCTTCGTGGCCGACACAGAGGAGAGAAAACACCTACCGGCTAACCAGAAGGAGGTCGACGGACTTCAATCTGAGCCCTCGGGAAAAAGTCTCGTGATCGATGCGAATACCAAAGGCATTAAGAATCTAATTGTCTACATGGTTCCAGATCGCGATTTTGAAGTTCCGAAGCGCCAATCTAAACCGGTCAATCATACAGTGACGCTAACTCCACAGATGGAGCTAACGCCTCGAGTGACCATCGCCAGAACCGGAGATTCACTTCATTACGCTCAACAAGTTGCCATCAGCTTTAATCCCAATGTGATGTTTTTAAATAATGAAGTCAGCCAGATCAACCCGTGGCCTGCAAAACTTAAGTTCGCCGAGCCTTCACCGGTTCCGATTCGGTGTGATATAAATCCAAACTTCAGGGCTTTTCTTGTTGTATTAGACCACTCGTTCGCGGCCGTTTCGGACGAACAGGGCAATTTACTCATCGAGAATCTCCCAATCGGCGCTAGCCTAACGTTGAAAGCGTGGCACGAAGCTGGGCAGATTCGCGAAGCGAAGATTGGCGGCGAGCGAACTTCTTGGTCGCGAGGCCGATTCAAGATCGATCTCAAGCCCGGAGTCAATGACCTCGGTGAAGTTGCCATTCCTGTCAGATAATGGCCGTTAAGTTAGGCATGTTGTCGAATCGAGTCCCAATTGAGTTGCCTGGATGACGGTTGCCGCGCTTTCGTGGCCAGTAGTTGCCCAATACATTTATATCGTTGCTAGCCACAAAAATGCACAAAAGCCACAAAAGTAATTCACTCGTTTCCCCTATCTTTTGTCTTCGTTGACAGACCTGCCACGAAGTGGCTTTACATCCTTAGCCCTTGGTGAGCGCGGCGAGTCCCGCGAGCCAAGCGTAACCCAGGGATTTCGGATTGAAGGATTTGGCGGTGAGGGCTTATGAATCCAATTCAGAGGTCATCATTCGAACCGCAACATCCCTGGCGGCATTGACTTCATCAGGAGGTGAGTCTTTAGTGAAAGTGGCCTCGGTAGTTGTTGTCATCTTCTGTTTGAATTCCAACCTTTTGCACGTCGGCTTCCTGCACTACTGCTTTGAAAGTTCACTTCTTTCGCAGAAGAGCAACTGGCCAGTTGATTTCAGGATGAACACGTTCAGGAAAATTCCATCATATGATATTCCACCATGCAAAAGTTGCTTTCCCAAATACGGAAATATGGCCGCGCGACGCATTTGCATTTCATTCCTTGATTCCAGGGAATACCTAAGCGTTTGCCCTATGTAATCGTCACAGTAGTCCATGTACCAAGCGTCAAAAGTCTTCGTGTCTAGAAAGACAATGTCACCTAGTTCGCCAACACGGATATTGACCGGGTCCTCAGTCAGTTGCAAACTACGCCGGAACAGTTCGATGCTCTCTTGTTCAATCGGAAATTCACTGAGCATAGTTCCTAGTCTCGAAACAACGAACGGCAGCCATCATCGGGGGATCGCGATGGCGAACTGGCCGCTTGAGAATTGTTATTGGGAGTCATTTAAGTGCAAATTGTGCGTCCCAAGATCCACGCGTAACTTCGAACTTGCAGAATGATTCCTTTTCTGCATTACGAAGTGCGGGTATTGTGAACCACAAAATCTGGTTTGAGAACGTAACAGGCAAGACATCCAGTAGCGCTTCAAGTTCTTCCCGAGTCCAGAATTCAGATCTTTCGCCGCTCGTGTTTGGCTTATTCGGAATCGGGTTGAACGGAGCATGGTTACCCATCTTCATTAAGGTATCAATGGTGCCCTTGTGATCATTGACCTGGTGAACAGTCAAGTCAGCGTAGCCGTATTTGATTCCTCGATTATGCGCCCAAAAGCAATCATCAAGTGAGTGGCACGAACCCAATTGGTTTATGTATCCATCTGCCTTGTCAATTATGAAGCCGGAGCATCCAATCCAACCATATGGAATGTACCACCACCATGTGGCCTCGATAACTCGTGACTCTTGGAACGATATGTCTCGTCCCAACTCTCTTGCTAGGTGCCCATTTGCGGTTGTCAGGTTGGAGATTGCGCCATCTATGGATTCCCCTGCGTTAGGGACACCATAAGTTGTTCTGAGTTCATCTATGTTGCAATCGTTTACCATGGAGAGTTTGCGCTATAACGAAACCAATTACTCGGCTGCCCGAGCGACTTGATCAGTGGAAAAAGCGAGATCCGCAACTCGCGTGCCTTGGATTTTCACGCAAGCCGCTGCGCGGCAGTTCGGGAGGGTTTAGTTTATCCGATGACAAAGTAGTGTTTCAACGACCTATGGGCGAACGAAATTAGCGAAGCGTCGATTCCTCTGGCCATTCTTCAGAATAGTGATCCCAAAACGCAGGGCGAATTGCGTAGTCGATCCGTTCCATAGGTGCAAACATGATTCGACAAAGCGGATTCGCCAGCTTGTAATGTGGTTCTCGCGAACCCTCTATCACCATACCCATGTGACCAACATCTACTACGATCATTGGATCGAGGAGGTATCGATATGATGCAAGGTATAGTGCGACGCCAGCCGTTAAAGCTATCATCATTCGTACACTAAATCGAGGTCGCATGGAGTGCCTGCACAATCGAAGCCGCATCATTGGTTGATCTTAAGATAGGACTACGACGCTCACGGGGCCGGAGGAATTAACTTGCCATCGAGAACCAACTGAGGCGACGGCTCCCGTGGA
>CAUJKA010000457.1 GCA_963204965.1 Planctomycetota bacterium
CTGTGGCGTGGTACAACGATAGTCTCTTAGCCTTTCCCCATCCTCCCCAGTCAAACGCCGTTCGCTCCAATCTATTCGATCCATGCGGCTAGGCTCGAAGCTGAATAAACAATCCCACCAACAGTTCCACCCTCAATCCTAGGTCACCATCATGTTGCCACGCAGAAAATTCTTGGCCGCTTCAGCAGCAATTTCATCGCTCAGTCCTATAGCCGCAAATCAAGATGGGGCGGGTGAGAAACCTAGACCGATTCGAATCGGCGTGATGGGTCTCAGCCGCGGAATGGATTTGGCCAAAGACTTTGCCAAAATTGACAACGTGGAAGTTGCCTATCTGTGCGACGTCGACGATGCTCGATTGACAAGTGCTGCCAAACAGTTCAGCGATCGCTTCAATGCAACGCCAAAGGCTGTGAAGGACTTTCGCAACATCCTAGACGACAAATCGGTAGATGCTCTGATTTGTGCCGCGCCGAATCATTGGCATGGACCAGCGACTATCATGGCGTGCAAGGCTGGCAAACATGTTTACGTCGAAAAGCCCTGTAGCCACAACCCTCAAGAAGGCGAGTGGATGATCGCTGCGGCTGAAAAATACAAACGTTGCGTTCAGATGGGCACTCAGCGTCGTAGCGCGCCCGGTACGCGGGCCGCAATTGAGAAACTTCATCAAGGTGCTATAGGCAACATCTTTCTAAGCCGCTGTTACTACACGGGCCTTCGTGGATCAATTGGCAAAGGCGAAGAGGCTCAACCGCCAGCAAATTTTGATTACGACCTCTGGCAGGGGCCCGCTCCGCGCAAGCCTTTCCGCAGCAACTATGTTCCCTACAACTGGCATTGGTTTTGGCATTGGGGCGGCGGTGAACTAGCCAACAATGGTGTCCACGGATTGGATCTTTGTCGCTGGGGATTGCAAGTCGACTATCCAACGCGAACGGTTAGCGCGGGAGGTCGCTACTGGTTCGACGATGATCAACAGACTCCTGATACGCAGACGGCGAGTTTCGAATTTGCCGATGGGCGACAGATCGTCTGGTCTGCCACCTCATGCAACAAGCATCGCGTGGACTATTTCTGTTCGTTCTACGGCGACGGAGGAACGCTAGAGCTAGAGGGCGATGGCAAGTACCGCATTTTCGACAAGCAAGACAAGATGATCGAAGAAGGTCGCGAAGCCTCCATTGGTCAGTTGGAGCATTTACAGAACTTTATCGAGTGCATAAGAGATGATAAACCTTCGGGGCTTAACCAGCCCATCCTGGAAGCTTACAAGAGCACGCTGCTGTGCCATCTTGGAAACATAGCCCATCGCACAGGGAAAACCGTGCTGACTGACGCGAAGAACGGGCATGTGCTTAATGACGTCGATCAGCAGAACATGTGGGCTCGACAATACGACCCAGCATGGAAAGACGCCGTCAGCATGCCCTAGTGGCAAGTGAATGCGGCACGAACATTCAACAACCCAAAGGCGTTCTCTTGCAGAGAGCACGCTTGCTTCGACTTAACCATCGCGATACGAACTGAGTACTCGATCGCGATTGCGGCATTCGACTCTGAGCTCGTTTCTCTTTGTTAATGCAATTGCTTGAACTGAGGCAGTTGCTTAAGAAACCCTTGGCAGGCTCCCGAAAGCCAGACAAACTGGCCATCGCATCGCGAAACGTTTAATATTGTCGATCGCATTACGAAAGCCGCGATACCTGCAAAGAACATGATTGCTCCTAAGCCGACACAAACGAACACGGCAGGCATGTAGGGTTGCCCATATTTTTCTTGAGTCCACTGAGCTACAAGGGCACCTAACATAACGACAGGAAAAAAGGTCACGAGAAGTGTGGTAGCGAAGATCGTCTGCATCTTGCGTCTCGATCTGCGTTGTTCGGAGAGTCCGATCAAGTATTGAAGCCGAACACTCTTGGCCAGACTGTCCGCCATTTTGATGGCTGCACTTCCAGCCTTGCCTACAGCAAGCCTGACCGCTATCTCTGAAAGTGTCAGTTCAGGATTGCCATTCTTCAAATGTCCCGGCGAGAGTTCGGTAACAAATGAGTATTCAGCACTGGAAACCGGTTCGCCTGTTTTCACGCAGATTTTTGGAAAGACTGCGCCAACTAACGGGACAACAACTGCGTCTCGTTCACAAAAGATATTGGCTTCTCCCAATGATGCAACGGGACTGTTGACTGAGTTGCCGGGCATGACCGATCCGCCCGCTGCTGGACGCGTTAACAGATGTGCGGTCACACCGATCAGGCCTCCTCCAATCACGCCGAAGATCGAATTCAGAATCAACTCTTCTACTTGTGAAGTGCTACCGAACAACATTGTTCCAGCCAACCCCAACGCAGCGCCACCCAGAGCACCTAAGAATCCAAATAACATAAATCGTTGTACTGTCGACATATTTTCCTCGCAGGCGTTTGAACTTCTAAAACGGATCTACCGTTTATTTCGGGGAGTTTATTCTGCGAGAATTGTACGAAGAAAGAGGTAGGAGGTGATCAATGTCCGGTTAGTTGTACCAGAACTTTCTAAATCAACCTCTTGACAGGCAAGTAGTGACTTGCCTATTATCTCTACATATGGCTGACTTATTCGAAGCGCTTGCAGCACCAGCTCGCCAAGCGATTTTAGATGTCCTATGCGAACGCGACGGTCAGACTCTCTTTGAGATCTGCTCCCGTTTAGCGATGTCTCATAACCTTACGTTGACTCGTCAAGCGATTTCGCAGCACTTGGAAGTACTTGAATCGGTCGGGCTACTCTCTACGCGCAGAGAAGGCCGGTACAAGTTTCATTACCTCGACACGACTCCCTTGGAAGCAATCGTAGAACGCTGGCTTTCCCGAAACAAAAAGAAGAAAGAAAAATGAAAATCATCATCACTAGCGTCTTTGTTGATGACCAAGAAAAAGCTCTGAAGTTTTACACAGAGCTATTGGGTTTTCAAAAGAAGTACGATATCCCTATGGGGCATCATCGATGGTTAACAGTGGTCTCAAGTCACGACCCCGCAGGCGTCGAACTTCTGCTTGAGCCTGATGAGCATCCTGCGGCCAAGCCATTCAAAAATGCGTTGTTAGAGGACGGCATCCCAGCAACCATGTTTGGCGTGGACGATGTGCAATCTGAATATGAGCGACTGAGCGGTTTGGGCGTTTGCTTTACTCAACCGCCTGCGGTCATGGGACCTGTAATAACAGCCGTCTTTGACGACACTTGCGGCAACCTGATTCAAATTGTTCAAGCGAATCAACCGAGCTAAGGTGAACACAATCCTGACTCAGTTACGAATTCTGGCTGCTTTTGTCGCGGGCTTGGCACTTGCGTTTATTCTACTAATCGGCGTCGAGCTGCTTAGTAACGTCGTGCATCCCCTGCCCAGCGAGTTTAAGGGCACTCAGGAAGAGATCTGCCAGCACGTTGCTAAGTATCCCACCTGGGTATTGGCAGTCGTCATAGTTGCCTGGGGCACCATCGCAGCAGTTTCAACCTGGACAGCTCGACGAATCGGCAACGCTTACTCTGCAGCGATCCTTGGAGTTCTGTTGTTCGCTGGAGTTGGCATGAATCTGTTTATGCTACCGTATCCTCTGTGGTTCAAAGCTGTGATGTTGCCAGTCGTTGGAGTGGCAATTGCTTGGAGCGGAAGACCATGGATTACAAATTCGAACGAGACGGCCAGCGTATCGCTTGCGAGTGCTTCGTGACACTACGACGCTAAGCATAGCGCCCAATCGCATTTATGAACTTGTTTGCCCTTCGGCATACGATACCGCGTCTCGCAAGGCGGGGAACTTCTTACGCCAACGCCGAAGGGCTTCGATGTCGATGTCTGTCTTGAGGACTTGGGCGGCGGCATCGGCTTCGAAAAGTGGTGCGCCCATTTGATCAAACGCGCAACTGCGTCCATCAAACACTAGCCCCGGTTCTTCGCCGCAGCGATTCGATCCGACGGTTATTGCCAAGTTCTCGATAGCTCGCGCTTGCAGCAACCGCACCCAATGTTCCGAGCGTACTGCCGGCCAACACGCAATGACTGCGAAAAGCTCGGCACCGCGAAAAGCTGCAGGACGAAACAGTTCTGGAAAGCGCAAGTCGTAACAGACAAAGGGAGCGACAGAGACGCCGTTCCAATCAAACAACTGTTCGCCATCTCCGGCTGGATAGTGATCGCCTTCACGAACTAGCGAGAAAGGCCGTTGCTTTTGATAACGCACCAGTTCTTCGCCTTCGGGCGAAAAGGCGACCGCTTGGTTGCTTGCCTTGCCATCCACAACGGGACCAACGACGCCTCCTAAGACGGTTGACTGAAAGCGTTTTGCCATATTTCGCAGAGCTGCCTCGGACTCGCGCTGCTGCGACTGAGCTGTAATGCTCAGCTTCATACTAAAGCCCGTGTCGAACATCTCGGGTAAGACAATCAGTGAGCCGGGCTGAATGTCGCTTGCTGCCAGCAGTTCCATAGCTCGCGCATGATTGGCGGCTTTGCTTTCCCAACTGATGTCTAACTGGACGACTGCAACTTGCATGATCTATAGCCCTACTTTTCAGTGAAACGAAAGAAGACATCTTCCAGCGATTGAGCATCGGGATGACTCGCACGAGCCTCGGCCAGTGTTCCGCTAAATAGACATTTACCGCGGCAAAGGATGATAAGGTACTGACAAATATCCTCGACTAAAGCCAACAAGTGGCTGCTAACCAAGACAGTCGCTCCAGCAGCAGCGCGAGCTCGCATCGATTCCTTCAGCATGCGAATAGCTGCCGGGTCTAAGCCTGTTAGCGGCTCATCGAAAAACATCACCTCGGGTTTGTGGAGATAGGCGCAAGCGATGGCAACCTTTTGTCGCATGCCTCGCGATAGTTCGCTGGCCAGCGCATTTCGCTTGGGGGTCAGCTCCAGTTGGCCAAGTAGTTCTTCAGCAGCGGCTTGGTAGTTAGCGACGCCGTATGCACTGGCAATAAACTGAATGTGCTCCCACACCGTTAGCGTTTCGAATAGTGGCGGGTCGTCAGGCACGTAGGCAACGCGTTGCTTGACTTCCAACGGATGTTGAACCACGTCGAAGCCTGCAACTCTAAGCGTTCCTGAAGTAGGGCGAAGCACACCGCACAACGAACGCATCGTAGTCGTCTTGCCTGCGCCATTGGGTCCGATCAACGCACCGACGACCCCGCGGGGCAAACTGAACGAAATTCCATCTGCGGCTATTGTACCGGCGTATTCCTTGCGAAAGTCGATCACCTCGATGGCTGCTTCGCTCATTCCCGCTCCTCGGGACCACCAAGCAACGGTTCGTCCATCGCTCGTAGGTCACTATTGGGTAGGCCACCTGGATAATCTGCACGGGCCCACAACAAAGCGTCGCGAGCAACTTCCAAGTGCTTCATCTTGGTCTCTTCGTAAAAAGCCTGTGCTACATCGGGCAGTTTCGGTTGTCCGTGCAACGGCTTGTCCGAAATGCAAAGTAACGTTGCTGACGGAATGCGATAGCGAAACCCATTGGCTGCAACCGTAGCTGATTCCATATCAACGCCAATGCTCCGACTGGCTTTTAGGTCTTGCAGCTTAAGCTTCAGCGTCAATTCCCAATTGCGATCGGCTGTAGTGTAGACGACGCCAAATCGATAAGGCAATTTACGCTCGTCCAAAAGATGAGCCAAGTAGCGATTGAGCAGGAAGCTAGGCGTTAACGGAACGGACCTCGGCAAAGCTTCATCCAGAACATGGTCGTCTCGCATGTAGCCGGAGGCTAACACAAAGTCACCAAGCTCTTGATGGTTGCGAACTCCAGCACAGTGACCAACCATCAGCATTGCATCGGGACGCAGCACGGCAAGGTGGTCTGTAAAATTCTTTGCATTCGACGGACCAACGCCAATGTTGACAATCGATATTCCATCGTTGCTTGCAGTGCGTTGATGGTACGCGCGCATTTGAACGCGAGCTCGCGTAGGTTGGATACAGTCGGGATACATCTGTTCGAATGCGTCCATGTGCATCTGGTAGTTTGTCAACAAAACGTACCGCTGAAAATCCTCAGCGCGTGTGCCCGTGTAGTGCTCCAGCCGTTGAAGCGAAAGCTCGACGCGTTCAGGCCCAAAAAGAAAGACCTTCTTTCGAGTGTGATCAAACTCCGATTCGTCGATCAGTTCCAATAGCTGCGGAGAACTTAGATCGACTCGCTCCTGAGCTGGTATGATATCGATGACGGCACCGGCTTGCACCAGTCGGATCAACTCGCGGCGAAGATACCAACGATAAGCAGAAGGCCTTGCAATCTTGCCCGAGATAATCGGATTATGCTTGGACCAATTCCGTGTGACGGTGATTTTGGAGTATCGTCCGGCTGCGTAGGTCTGCTCCATCTCATCGCAGGCGGCTTCGATTTGCACGGGCAATTGTGAATCAGCAACGGGTCCAATTTTCAACGTCGATAGCCTTGTCGGATAGCAAACTTCTAGAATCCATCTTGCAGCGTCAATATACTTGCGACAAGATGATCTGAGAAGCTGCAACGAGAGGCATGGAGCTCGCGTTGGTCGACCTAAGGTTGAATAACACCTCGGCTGATCAATTGATCCACCACAATCTGAGCCAATTCGGTGGCGGGACGACTGCCTGAATGCAGGTGAATTTCTGGATTCTCCGGCGCCTCGTAGGGATCGCTGATGCCGGTGAAGTTGGCGATTTTGCCTTGCCGGGCTTGTTTGTAGAGCCCCTTTGGATCGCGAGCTTCGCAAACCTCCAGCGGCGTATCGACGAAAACTTCTACGAAGTCGCCGGGGCTACCGTGGCTTTCAACCCACTGTCGAACTCGCTGTCGATCTCGACGATAGGGACTAACAAATGCTGTCAGCGCGACGACGGAAGCTGCCACAAATAGCTGAGCCACAGCGCCGATACGACGAATGTTCTCTTCGCGATCCAACGGACCAAAGCCCAGTCCAAAACGACTGGCGAAGTCCGCGCCATGAGTGGGCTCTAGAAGATTCGCGCCTGCGCACAAACCGTGGCGAATGTTGTCGCCGTCGAGCAAGTACGTGTGGACTCCGCGTTCATAGAGCAAGCGATCCACCAAGTTCGCGATCGTGCTTTTACCGGAACCGCTTAGTCCAGTAAACCATACCACACAACCACGATGGCCTGATAAGCGTTCGCGACTGGCGCGGTCCACGGAGTGTTGATGCCAGACAACTTGAGGGTCACTGGATGACATGAACAGAACCTATCGGCCTAGGCCAATTCTCTGGCCAGGGACCGAATTCCTTTCGATGAGTGAAAAATCTCAGCCATATCCACAAGCATCAAGCGTACCGCAGACGCCATCGTTCGTACATCCATGCTAGGCAAGGCTTTGGCACTTCCCGAAGCTTGTTGCATCGACAACGGCAAATGAATAAAGCCAACCCACGGAGCGGGCGACATACCTTTGCCTAAATGAAGGCTGGAGTACATCGTCGCATTGCACAGATAGGTACCGGCGTGATAAGAAACGGCGGCAGGAATTTCTTTCTCGCGAAGCATCTTTGCCCAACGCCCAAGTGGCAATTGGCTGCGATAAGCAACAGGGCCATATTCATCGACCGCCGTCAATTCATCGCCACTATGTTCGACTCGACCTGCTGCGTTAATGGCGATCGCTTCGAGCTTGATATGTGGGCTGCCCGGTGACTGCCCCATATGAATCGCTGCGTCAAAACCCTGCTGAAGATCGCGATAGAGCATCTCTCGCATTGCGCCGAGCTCAACTGGATATCGGCGCGTTACCAATTCGGGTTCGGCGGGACGATCCTTCAATAGCTCAATAAGCGTCAGCCAACTGGAATTCTCTTTCCACTGTTCGTAGGGTTCGAAGGCTGTTAGTAATACTCGCACTCGCGGCACTTCTCTGTACGACGTTAAGTCAAAAAATTTGCAGTTGAGGCTTAGAAATTGGTGCCACTATCCTAGCTCACTAATCGGGGGAATTCCAGTTTCCTAGCAAAATGCGACACTCGAACGGCGGTTGAAGGTAGCCCAAGCTCGACTTGGGCGGTTGGCGTGCGCTGCTGAATCCGATTAGAATATGGCATTCCCACCCAACTAAGCCGGCTATGAACCAATGGCTTTTGCCGGAATCTTTTGTCCATCCCTCCTAGAATACTACCTACCATGAGCCGAATTCTTGTTTCTCTGGTTGTTACCGTTCTGCTTGTCCTGAATGCTCAAGCTCAGGAATCAATTTTTCCCGACAAAGCCCTAGAAACAGCCGTGCGAGCCCAGGTCTTTGCCAAGCGCAACAATCAAGAACCGCTGACCAAAGACGACGTTGCCAAGATTTCGCAGATCTCGGGAGCTGGCCGAAAGATCAGTAACTTGGCCGGTATCGAACATTGTGTTGCAGTTCAACAGATCGACCTTGGGAACAACGAGATCGTCGACGTCGGACCGCTTGCGAGTCTGAAGCTGATCCAATCTTTGACTCTCAAGAACAACAAGATCCAGTCGATCGAGGCCCTGAAGGAGTACACCAAACTGCAGTACTTGGATCTATCAGGCAACCAAGTCAAAGATCTTGCGCCGTTCGGCAAATCGACCAACTTAATGTCGCTCAATATTTCCAAGAACGCAGTTGAAGATCTGCAGGTGCTCAAGCAGTTCCCCAAGCTTCACTCGTTGTACGCCAGCGGCAATCCAGTGAAAGACTGGACGCCAGTTGGGCAAGCTCCAATGATCGACATCGTGGATGTAAGTGGCTGTAAGATCGAGAGTCTAGCGTTTCTCAAGCCGCTCAAGCGTATCAACAAAGTGATCGCATACGACAATCAGATCAAGGACCTGACACCTATCGTAGAGATGACCGCCGACGAATCCATGAAACAACTGGCCATCTTTCTCCACCTCTATCTCCGCGGCAATCCCGTGGAGCCAAGTGGAGCACAAGCTCAGCAATTGACCGCTCGGGGAGTTCGACTGCACTTTGAATAGTTCTTCGATTGCTATCGATTGCTCAATCTAGAATTTTCTTTCCTGAAGCGGACTTAGCGTTAGATTAACGTTCGCTCATCGACGCCATTTTGTACAGCGCACTGCCGCATTGTGCCCGCCTATTGCGTAACAAAACTCCACAAACAGCCAATGAGCAAGATTGGCCTCTTTCGCGGCAATCGACATTTGCAGAATCAGACTTTGGATTTTCGATACTGTAGGGTCAAGTGACCGCATGCCCGCGACCCAAGCATCTATAATGCGACGCAATGGCGTTAGCGTTCTAATAACGAAAGAGGTTGTTTCATGATCCGCCTGTTCTCACTTACATTGTTGCTTGGCTGCATTTGCACCGTAGTCCAAGCCGTCGAACCGCCGCAAAAGGTGGCTACTGTTGAAGGAGTCTCTGAGTACCGATTCAACAACGGCGCGAGACTCTTGCTTTTCCCTGACAGTTCACGTCCGACGATCACAATCAACATGACCGTCTTGGTTGGCTCGCGCCACGAAGGCTATGGGGAAGCTGGAATGGCACACTTATTGGAGCACTTAGTCTTCAAGGGAACACCGACTTTTCCCGATGTTCCCAAAGCTCTGAAAAACTATGGCGCAAGTTTTAATGGTACGACCAATGTCGATCGCACGAATTATTTCGAAACTCTGCCTGCCAGTGACAAGAACTTAGAGTTCGGAATTCAATTGGAGTGCGATCGCTTGGTGAATAGCTTCATTAAACGTGAAGACTTGCTGAGCGAATTCACAGTGGTGCGCAATGAATTTGAGCGAGGCGAAAATAGCCCGCAACAAGTTCTTTCTCAGCGAGTGGATGCAGTGGCTTTTGAGTGGCATAACTACGGCAAGAGTACCATCGGAAATCGCTCCGACATTGAACGTGTACCCATCGATAACTTGCAAGACTTCTATCGCAACTACTATCAACCCGACAATGTTGTGTTGATTGTTACTGGCAAGTTTGAAGAGGCTAAAGCTCTGGAACTAGCGACGAAGTATCTAGGAGCCATTCCAAAGCCAACGCGGCGATTGAACAAGACCTACACTGAGGAGCCTCCACAGGACGGTGAAAGAACGGTTGTTCTCCGACGCGTCGGCAAGATCGGCTCGGTAGAAGTGGCCTACCACATCCCTGCTGCCAGCCATCCAGATTGGCCAGCGATTTCCATGCTGGCCAGCATCATCTCCGAAAACAAAGTTGGTCGCCTGGAGAAAGTTCTTATCGAAACCAAGCTGGCGACTAGCGTTGGTGCATTTGCCAACAGCACGCATGACCCGGGCCTTTTCTCGATCTCATGCCAACCTGCTGAAGGAAAGCTGGAATTGGTAACGCCGGTTCTTCTGGATGTGCTCGAATCGCTCGATAGCCAAGCCTTTACTGCGGAAGAGGTTGAGCGTGCGAAGATTCGAAGCAAGCGCGGCTACGAAAACACGCTCTCCAACGCAGCCGCGATGGCCAACGCGCTTAGCTCTGCGTCATCGCTGGGTGATTGGCGATTGTGGTTTATTCAGCGAGATCGCATCGCAGCAGTAACTGCTGATGACGTGAATCGTGTTGCCGCAACCTATTTCAAAAAGCAGAACCGAACCGTCGGGATCTTCATTCCCGTCGAACAGCCCGAACGCTTGAGCGTCCCTGCGGTTGAATCCATCGCCGATTTAGTGAACAACTACAAAGGCGGAGCTGCGGTAGTATCAGGCGAGGAGTTCGACCCAAGTCCAGAAAACTTGCAAACACGAACTAAAACCGTAGAAATTGGCGGAGTTCAAGTTGGCTTGCTTCCTAAGAAAAATCGTGGCGATACGGTATCGCTGACAATGACTCTGCATTACGGGAATGAAGAGTCGCTGAAAGGTCAAGCCGGTGCTGCAGGTATGTTGCCAGCCATGTTGATGGCCGGAACTAAGAAGAACGATCGTCAGGCTCTTCAACAAAAGATGGATGCACTGGGTGTTCGAGTTGGCACTGGCGGCGGTGGTGGACGTCGCGGAGGCCGAGGCGGCGGAGGTGGTCGTGGCGGCGCAGGGATGTTGTCTTTCAGCATCGATGCCAAACGAGACTCATTGCCTCAAGCCATCGAGATCATGGCAGAGATACTCCGCGAGCCAGCGTTCCCTGTCGACGAATTCGAGCAGATGAAGAATCGCTCGATGGCCATGATGTCGCAAAGTGTAACTGATCCAGCCATGTTGGCCGGCAACTTCCTATCGCGAGCTCTATCGGCTTACGAAAAAGGGGACATCCGCTACGCACAGACTCCTGCCGAGACGATCGAAGAGATGAAGTCTGTTCAACTGGACCAGATTAAGGCCATCTACGAAAAACAACTCTCCAGCGCAACCGGAGAGATTGCGATCGTTGGTGACTTTGATCCCGATGCGGCGCTGGAATCATTGCGAGTCGCACTGAAGGACTGGAAGACGGAAGTACCTTACAAGCAAATTGTTCGTGAAGTCAACAAGATGGCGACTGGTGGAACTGAAACGATCGTGACACCCGATAAAGCCAATGCGACATTCCTAGCTGGTCTTTCGTTTGCGATGAATGATGACAGCGATGAGGTCGTTGCGCTTCAAATCGGTAACCTGATCTTGGGTGGAGGCACTTTGTCGTCACGCTTGGGTGATCGCATTCGTCAGAAAGAAGGTTTGTCGTATGGTGTATCTTCATCTGTGGCAATCCCAGCGCGTGGCACCGATGCTCGCTTTACGATCACTGCGATTACCAACCCAGCCAATATCGGCGCGGTTGAGAAAGCTGCGATGGAAGAGCTGAATCGATTCCTGGAAGACGGACCAACCGAAGCCGAAATGGACGAGGCTAAGAAAAGCTATCTTGAATCGCAAAAGATTGGTCGCACGAGCGATGATTCAATCGCCGGACAGATTCAGTCCAATCTCTATTTGGGTCGCAATTTCGGCTTCATAGCTAAACGCGAAAAGATGATCGAACGCTTGACGGCTCAGGATGTACGCGACGTGTTTCGCCGGTATGTCCAGCCATCTAAGCTTGTGATCATCCGCGCAGGCGACTTTAAGTAGTCTGGCCAGTCTTCGGACAGATTGAACAGTTAACCATCAAGGCCCTGCGATTGTTATCGCGGGGCCTTGTGCTTTATGTGACCACAGGTTCAACATCGTTTAACGGCAAGCCGTAGGCGACGGGGATTAACGGCAAGCGACAGAGGTAATTGTTTAACGGCAAGCCGCAGGCGACTGAGTACAAAGGCACACAGAGAACGTACTCAAAATCTCCGTGCCTTAGTGCCTCCGTGAGGAACTACTTCTACTGACCGCTTGTTTTGTTAGATGCAATTCCAGTCGACATCTCGAACTGGTCGCTTTCACGCTTGGGACGCGTGATTCTATTGAACCAACTGATGACGCGGTGGATAAGGTGAACCAGAATTCCCAATCCGAGCGGTGCTGAGTACAGGTACAACAAGAAGAACAGGTGGGCTCGTCGCGACTCTTCTGGGTCGACGACTAGCTCGGTCAATCCAAAGTAAGCTCGCAACTCCGTCGTGAAAGCCGGGACCTTCATCGCCATGAAAATCAACATCGATCCCCCAACAGCGACAACCATCAACATCAATATCATCATCAATGAGAAGTTGAAACGAACCTGCTTGGCTTCGACAAAGGGAGATTCGGTTGGTTTATTCTCCATCGGAGAACTCCAAGGGGTTGGACACATCTGTCGGTTCACGGGCGTACCGCCCGATCTTTGTTTTCCCGCCCAGGCGACTGCCTAGCAAACCTTCATGCGAGTGCTTTAACGCAAGGTTTTTGGCCTTCGCCGATAGTTGCTATGCTGGGCAGGTCTTCGGACAGGTTATAACATATTAGCCCGAATCTCGTCACAGTGCATTTCTAAAGAAATCAACGTTGAGGCCTTAATTGGAAAGAATCCTAATTGTCGACTCACATACCGGCGGTGAGCCAACTCGCGTAGTCGTTGAAAGCCCGATCAAGCTGCACGGGAACTCCATGGCCGAAAAGGCTCAGCACTTTAAGTCCCATTTTGACAACTATCGACAAGCCATCGTTTGCGAGCCGCGAGGAAGCGACATTATCGTGGGAGCCTTGCTGTGTCCTCCCGTCAATCCAGGCAGTGTTGCGGGTGTCATCTTCTTTAACAACGTGAGCACACTGGGAATGTGCGGACATGGACTGATCGGCGTCGCAGTTGTACTGCGTTATTTGAAGCGCGTCGAACTGGGGCGCTACGCAATCGATACGCCAGTTGGTACGGTTCACTTTGAATTGTTAGACGACAATCAGGTTGCTATCGAAAATGTCCCCAGCTATCGATGGAAGCAAAAGCAAGCGGTTGAGATTTTCCCCGGCACTTCCGCGGCTCAGTCAATCCATGGTGACATCGCTTGGGGCGGAAACTGGTTCTTCATTTGCGACGATCACGGCTTGCAGGTCAACATCGCCAACGTGTCTCAGTTGAATTCTGTCAGTCTAGAAATTCGCAAGCAACTGGACCGACTTGAGATTACCGGCGAGGGCGGACAACTGATCGATCACGTCGAACTGATTGGACCAGGAACGCCAGGTCGCGCTGAAGCCAAGAACTTTGTACTGTGCCCCGGAGCGGCCTACGATCGCTCCCCATGCGGAACAGGCACTAGCGCCAAGCTGGCGTGTTTGGCGGCCGATGGAAAGCTTGCTCCAGGGCAAGTTCACCGGCAAGAGAGCATTGTTGGGAGCGTGTTTACCAGTTCTTACCAGATTGCCATTGAACAAGCGAGCAATTCATCGGGCAAAGCGACAAGCGACTCGCAGCGAATCCTTCCTACCTTGATCGGCTCGGCGTTTGTAAACAGCCAAGCGGAACTCTTGCTTGATCCCAACGATCCATTCTGCTGGGGCTTGGTCTCGCAATGACAATCGAGCCTTCCAGTTTGAGCGCTCCCACGCGTTCCGTCCGATCATCTTCGGCTGGCGCTAAAGGTTCGATAGTCGTCGTTGGTGGAGGAGTGATCGGCCTAAATTGCGCTTGGTATCTTCATCGCGATGGATGGAATGTTACAGTCATCGATCGGAGTGCCATTGGCGGAGCCTGTTCCTACGGGAACTGTGGCTTGGTTTGTCCAAGCCACGTACTTCCGCTGACTGAACCAGGTGCATTTCAAGAAGCTTTGCGTTCGATCTTCAAGCCCAATAGTCCCTTTCGAGTCAAACCGCAATTGAATCCAAGGCTGTGGCTGTGGATGCTGAAGTTCGCCGGGCGTTGCAATCGTACATCAATGATTAGCGCCGCAGAAGGCATTCAATCGTTGCTAAACTCCAGCATGACCGAGTATCACCGGTTGATTGAGCAAGCCGGATTGAACTGCGAATGGGTCGAGAAGGGTTTGCTGTTTGCTTACCTTAGCAAGAAAGCTCTGGATGCCTACGCGCCGACAAACGACTTGCTTACGACTCAATTCAACGAGCCTGCGAAATACTTATCCGGTGACGAACTAGTGCAACTAGAGCCTGCTGTCCGCGAGAAATTGGCGGGAGCTTGGTACTATGAAGACGACGCACACCTGCGCCCCAATCGCTTAGTGCAAGAAATGAAGCGGCGACTTGAGCACGAGGGTACGCAGTTTTTCGAGCAGACCGAACCGCAGAAAATCAACGGAACAGGTTCTACAGCTACTAGTATCGAAACTGGTCGCGAGACCTTGGCTGCCGACGCATTTTTGTTTGCTTGCGGTGCGTGGACGCCGATGATGGCCGAGTATCTTGGATGTCGCATTCCGATACAGCCCGGCAAAGGCTATTCGATGACGTTCAAACGGCCTGAGCTGTGCCCCAAGATCCCGCTGATCTTCCCGGAACACCGTGTGGCGGTGACTCCGATGCAAACTGGCTTGCGACTGGGATCCATCATGGAGTTTGCAGGCTACGACGAAACGATGCGGCCAGATCGGCTGAAGCTACTGACAGATGGAGCGAAGCACTATCTCCGTCAGATGCCTGGACCAGCGGCCGATGAGAAGTGGTTTGGCTGGCGTCCGATGACCTACGACAGCTTGCCCGTGATCGACGTTTCTCCGCGATGGAGTAACGTTTGGGTTGCTGCTGGACATAACATGCTGGGATTGACCATGGCTCCGGGCACCGGACGATTAGTCTCCGAAATGATCGCTCACCAAACTCCTCACATCGACCCAGCGCCATTTTCCGTTAACCGCTTTTAGACGTTCTTTCGAGAAACGTTGAAGCTACTCTTTGTGCGATTCATTCAACAGTTGTGAAAACCAACGGTTGCGAAACTGTCCCGATGGGTCCAATTGACTTAGAACGTTCTTGAAATTCTCGAACTCTGAATAGAGCGCAACAAGCTCGCCTGCACTCAGCGGCACATGCTTTCCCCAGTGCGGTCGAGCATTAAAGAGCAGCGCCATCGCGCGAGCCAAGAAGTTCATCGCTTTGAAGAAGCCGTCTCGATTTGAAAGTCGATGATAGGAGATCAGACTGATGGCATACCAATCTTGGTTACCGCCGCTGGACATCGAAATCATAGTCGAGTCCGGCTGTACGCGGCGAATGCAGATGGGATAGTGATGGCCGTAGGCACCGCGCGCAGCTTGAAATTCCCCGGTAAGTCCAGTGCTGGCGACTTGCCTAAGGTAGTCGTCGGGCAAATCGGCGCCGTCTCCAGCTGACCATTTGAGCGACTTTTGCACAAAGTCAATCGCAGCAGAAAGTCGGTCCGCGGTAACGAACAATTCAGTCTCGATGTGGTGAAACAGTTCGAGCTCCATCACTAGCATACGCTGCGATGGTCCAACGACTCGCCAGTCCTTCACAATCGCTCGTGACAAGACTTTACGAAACAACCACTGCACCATTTTCTTGTTGTTGAACAGCTTACCCGCAGTGATAAGTACGATGTGCAGCCCTATGTCGATAGTCAGAAAAAAATAGACGCGGTACAACCATTCTGGCCATGAGGCCGACTGGTTTGATTCACGACGGTGCTGAGCCAAATAGGTCCATTTCCATGGGAGCAAGAAGAACTGTTGAAGTGGAAATTGCTTCTCCATCTCTAAGACTTGATCCAGTGTGTCGTACGCGAGCCAAAGCTCTTCAATTTGAAAGCTGTCGCGAACTTCCACTTTGATGGCGGTGATGATTCCGCAGTTTCCTACGCCACATTGCACCGCGCGCAGAGCATCACCGCCTTCAATCGTAGTAACACATGCTCGACGCGTGTCACTACAGTAGTGGGCGATGCGGACAGCTTGAACATAGTGCGATAGGCAATGTCGCCCCGATCCGTGCGTCCCCGTAGAGACCGCCCCTGCCAAAGTCTGCTCAGTGATCAGCCCCAACGATGGAAGCGTCTTGCCGATACGATTCAGTTTTTCAAGTAAATGCTTGATCTGTATCCCGGCGCCAACCCAGACTGAATTGGCTTCTGAAGTCTTACTTTCTGCGGTCGAGACTGGCTCGACTTGGTCGAACAATCGAAGAGAAATGATAACTTCGTCGCCGTAGGCCGCTTCGCTCCACGAATGCAGGCTACCAACCGCTCGAAAGTTACAACCGCTGTGTCGATCGAGTATCTCGATGAGTTCGGCTTCATTCACAGGCTCGAAATAGGCCTGTGGAATGAATCGAAGGTTGCGACCGAAGTTCTCAATTTCGCGAGTGGTAATCAGTTCCATGAGTGGACTTGAATCACGGACTCACTGTTTGCACGACATGTTCGTAGCTAACGCCTGGCCCCAACGGTAATCCGATCGTCCAGTAGACCATCAAGTAGAGCGACCAGCAGATCAAAAAGGCAAACGAATATGGCAACATCAACGATACCACTGTGCCGATCCCTGTGCTCTTGACGTACTTCTGACAGAAGACGACGACCAAGGGAAAGTAAGGCATCATCGGCGTGATGATGTTCGTGGTCGAATCACCGACGCGATAAGCAGCCTGCGTCATTTCGGGTGATACTCCCATCATCATCATCATGGGAACAAAAATTGGAGACAACATAGCCCACTTGGCGCTGGCAGAACCGATCAGCAAGTTCACAGCCGCAGTCAGCAAAATGATCCCAATCAAGATCACCCAAACCGGCGCACCGGACTCCTTGAGGATCTCAGCACCGCTAACCGCAAGCCACGAACCGATATTCGATTTCTTGAAGACTGCTATGAATAAAGCGGCAAAAAAGACGAGTACCAGATAGTAGCCCATCGTTTCCATCGACTTGGACATGGCCTTGATGATATCGCGATGGCTTTTAAACGTTCCTGCTACATATCCATGAACAATACCTGGAAAGGCGAACAAAAAGAAAATCAACGGCACGATCCCCATCATCAACGGACTAGTATTTGTTGTCAGCGAGCCCTTTGGATCACGTAACGAAGATGAATCAGGATATGACCACCAAGCGATGGCGGCGATCATGGCTCCCAACACAAGTAGTGCCGAGATCATGCCCATCTTGTCGCGATCTGTTAGCTCGACCATTTTAGGCATATCTTTGGGATCGCCATCGACCTTGGTACCTTTGAGTTTTGGCTCAATCACAAATTCTGTGATCGCCCAGCCAATTGCGATAATGATGATGGACGAGCTTGCAGTGAAGTAAAAGTTGCAAAGAGGGCTAATCTCCTTGAGCTCAAGGATCTTCGTACCTTCCTGAGTCAAACCAGCTAAAAGTGGATCGATGCCTGAAATCAGCACGTTCGC
>CAUJKA010000458.1 GCA_963204965.1 Planctomycetota bacterium
AATCGACCCGCGAACACTTTTTCTTGCGGCAAACTCACGCGGTATTCGACGTCGGATTATCATGGTGACCATCCCAATGTGGTCTCATGCGTCTGAGCGTGGTTCATTGTTGATAAGCTTCATGAAGGCTCCTGTCTGTATGCTACCTTTTAAGAAGATCTTTGTTGCTGGCCACCGAGGCATGGTTGGCGCTGCCGTGGTACGAGCGTTGAAAGACAGTGCCGATACGCAAGTAATTACCCGCACTCGACAAGAACTCAATCTGGAAGATGTCGCTGCGGTTCGCCAGTTCATGCTATCGGAGCGTCCCGACGCAATCGTCTATGCCGCAGCCAAAGTCGGTGGTATTCACGCCAACAAAACGTACCCAGTTCAGTTCCTTGCAGAAAACCTTCAAGCTCAACTGGCCACAATCAACGCGGCTTATGAAGCGGGTGTAGCACGATTTCTGTTCTTGGGCAGCACTTGCATCTACCCTCGCATGGCCAAGCAACCGATCACCGAGGACCAACTGCTAACCAGCCCGCTCGAATTGACGAACGAAGCTTATGCATTAGCTAAGATATGCGGCCTGAAGCTCTGCCAGTACTATCGCGCGCAGTATGGCGTCTTGTTTCACTCCGCGATGCCTACCAATCTTTACGGCCAAGGCGATAACTACCATCCCGAGAATAGCCACGTCCTGCCAGCGCTCATCCGACGTTTTCACGAAGCTAAAGTCGACGATTTGCCCTCGGTGACTATCTGGGGAACCGGAAGTCCTATGCGAGAGTTCCTGCATGTTGACGACCTTGCAAGTGCCTTGGTACACTTACTCTCGATCGCCAATCCTCCGGATTGGGTGAACGTCGGAAGCGGTGTTGACTTGAGCATTCTTGCCTTGGCTCAGTTAATCGCCAAGAGCATCGGCTACCGCGGTGAAATACTCACCGATCCAACCAAGCCTGATGGAACACCTAAGAAGCTGACCGACATCTCGCTGCTTCGATCCTTGGGTTGGTTGCCAAAGATCAGCCTCGAAGACGGCATTCGCAATACTTACGACGACTTCTTGAAGCTTGTCGATTCGGGTTTGATGCGAGCGGTCTAGCTCGTAGAGAAGAAGAAGAAGTTTGAAACGCAGAGTCACGGAGGGCACAGAGTACTTAGCGTTAATCTTTACCTAACCGAAACAACGCAATGGTCTGCGTCATCGATTGATCCTTTTTGATTCCTGCCAAGGCACCGCGCGAGTAACTGTGGTGTAGGCTTTCAACGGATTGCAAGGATAACTATTCGAACTTATCTGTATGTCGAATAGGCAAGCGTTAGCGGTTAGGAAGCCCCTAGGATGTTGCTTTCGATCATCAACAAAGGACTGATTCGACTTGGACGTCGCGCCGAGTGCGTAAGCCTGTTGGCTTGCAGTATCGCCTTGCTTCTGGTCTCCAATGGTTGCCGACAATTGCAACTTCCTGCAATTGACCCCAACGGCCGATGTCTTTTTCTACCGCTGACCAACACCACTCAGCTCGACATTCCTCCGCTTCATTCAAGTCCCGGCCAACAGGGAATCATTCCAACCCCGGCCTATCAAGCTCCGGTTGCTCCCGCGCCGTGCGTTGGAGCTAATTGTGAACCCGGCGGTGTTTGTAACCTTTTTCATCGCAAACACGACTGCCTACAGAAGATTCATGATCACTTTCGCTGCCCTGGAAAGCTGGGTGAGCTGCAGTTGACGCCCTTGCGCGTGGTCGCACCTGTTGGCGGTGAAGTCGTTTTGCTGGCCGGTATCTGCGGCGAGGATGGTTATTTGGTCAAACGAGAACCGATTGAGTGGATGATCGCACCAGATAGCGTTGGACAGATCATCGAAGTCAACGACGATGCTCCAGGAAAACTATCAAGCCTATTACACCCGCACCGTCCCAAAGTCGAAAAGTTGGGCGTCGATTTCGCGAAGGGTCGAACCAGCTCAAAAACGCAAATCATCGATCGCGGCACACCGAACTGTGATGATGATATTCACTTGCGCGATGGTGAAACGTGGGTCAGCATTTCATCGCCTACCGCTGGTATCACTCGCGTTACCTCGCTCGCTCCAGAAAGCAAGATCTGGGACCGCCGCCGTCAAACGGCCGTCATCTATTGGTTGGATGCGAAGTGGGATCTTCCTGCCCCGCAAATCGTCAAGTCTCAGCCCGATCAGCGTGTCCCTCTGCGAACTAAAGTTACTAAGTCTGAACAATTGGTTCCAGCCACGGGCTGGCTTGTTCAATACACGATTTTGAATCCGGCGATTGCTACCTTCGTTCGTCCAGATGGTCAGCGAGTCGAAGAGCCAACCGTTCGAACGATTGTTGATCAAAATGGTATCGGCTATGTCGAGCTTGCCCCGCGTCCTGGTGCTATGGGAACAACCCAGGTACAAATCGATGTGATCAGCCCAGCTCAACCCGATGATAACTTGCCAGAATTGCCTGTAGGTAGCGGCCAGACCTTTGTAACCTTCAGCGCAGCGGGCTTGCTGATTCAAGCTAATGTTCCAGAGGTAATTACCAAGGGAGACCAATTCACCATCTCAGCGACCCTCGCCAATCCTGGGGATCTACCCGCGGACAATACGCAACTTCGTGTGGATCTACCACCAGGTCTGCAAATAATTCCGGGAAGCATACAACCATCGTCACAGAACACACAGCAAACAGATCGTTCTGCAAGTTGGGATCAAGGTGTCCTACCAGCCAACCGCCAATTAGATGTTTCCTTCACGGTTGCGGCAGTTCAGAGCGGCGATTTCCGAGTGCGATTTGAGGCTGCCGCTAATGGCATTCAAAACGTGATTGAAGAACGACCTATTTCAATTAATGAACCGATGGTCGAGGTCCGCTTCGCTCCAGCAGGCGGCGTATCCCAAGCGGAAGTCGGCGACATCGTGAAGTATGAAATCGATCTAGCTAATACCGGTCGATCCACTGTTACCAATCTCAAACTTCTTGTTAAGACAACAGCTGGACTTGTGGAAGCCACCAAACTTAGCAATTCCGTCGAACAGGTCATCCCAGTTTTACGACCTGGCGAGAAATCCAAATTGGAAATTCCTTTTCGAATCACTCAAGAAGGCCAACAAGAAGCAAGCCTATTCGTTCAATCGGGCACTGCAGTGCTCGCCAACCCAATTGCCAAAATACTGGGCCAACCACAGCGAAAACGCCAACCTGATATTGGCGTCGAGATCGTGTTCCCGGCAGATCGTCAATCGAAAGTACTTCGAGCAGGCGAGTCGCACAAAGCTCAGATCTTGGTAAGGAACACAGGCGCGACGACTCTTACCAATCTCGAGGTTCAGATAGCTGCCGACGAGAATCAGTTGCAGTTCATCGGCGTAGACCGGGCGAATGAGAACTTTGCATCTGGCTCTCGAGGCAATGTACGTTGGACGCCGCCGAACATGTTACCCGGAGAGGGCTCTGACACGATTCGCGTCCTACTACTTGAGGTTAGGGCCTTAGCTCCAACTCCAGTTGCGGCCATCAACGTGATCGCTCGGTCAGCGGAAGGTGTGCAGGCCACCGCCGCAAATCAAGTTGAAATTCGCGACGATCGTATTGCCAATCCGCCGCTCGGTGGCAATCCAGTGATGCCAAATCCTAACAACGATCCTGGGTTGGGAGGTGGTGTCATGCCTCCAGCAAACAATCCTCCCTTTAACCCCGCGCCCAATAATCCTCCACCAAATAACCCACCGGCCAACAATCCACCCAGCGGTCGATTAAGAATTTCAATCAACGACTTCAACGATCCCGAAGTTGTTGGCAAAGAGATCCGCTACTCGGTACGAATTGCTAACGACTCCAACCAAATCAGCGGAAGAACGCAAGTCGAGCTTCGCGTTTCGGAAGGTGCTGAATTGTTGGCCGTTTCCTCAGATGGCAGTAACGTCACTCCACGACGTGGTGCCAATGGAACGATTGTCTTGCCAACCCTTGAAGCATTCCGAGTCGGCGAAGAAGTCGCCTATACGATCTACATGCGTTCGCGAATCCCTCAAGTCATGCGAATCGAAGCCACGGTTCGTTCAGATCTGTTCCCCAACGGCGAAACCGCTAATGAAACGACTACGATTACGGCTGCCAATTGATGATGTAGAGGGCAGGGGAGAGTGGCAAGGGAAACAATGGTAAGAGAAAAGCCGCGGACGACACATGGAATGCGCCTGCTACGTGGGGATTCAGCAGCCGCTTTGCTCAGCGAGTTTAGCAATCCACCATTCCATTAAACTTGCTTGATTCGCGTTGCGATCCACGTGCTCCATTGTTCGCAAGCAAGTATCCCAACAAGCCAGCGAGGCCGAACTTCCACGGCTCCAATATCGACTTGCTTGCTCAAGCGCAGATGACAGTGGTTGATCGACGTGCGAGAGGTTGGAGCTGCCCACGTTAACGTCAAACTGCAGAGTCAACTCGCGGTAGAACTGCGCAGCGAAGCTCATCACTAACTTCATTCGATCCCGTTTAAGCTTGGCCTCTTTCCCCGCGGCATCGATGATTGCATTGCATGTCTTAGCAAGCTCGGCCAATTGTATCTTCGGGCTAGCCAGCTTCTCCAAAAAGGCCGCGCGGAATTCATGCAGTTCGGGATCGTTCAACAACTGAGCGGCACTCAAACTTCCACCGCTAACCTTGGCAAGCTCGCCAGCTACGGCCGCATCTTGCACAATGTTTTGTCTCAGCAACAAGGTGGATAGATCCGCCTCGCTGAGCGGATGAAACAGCACACACTGACAACGCGATCGAATGGTTGGCAATTGCCTTTGAAGGCTTGTGCCGATCAGAATCAAGATTGAATCCGTAGGCGGCTCTTCGAGCGTCTTGAGCAACGAGTTGGCACCCTCTTCGTTCAGGTAGTCCGCGTCGTCGATGATCGCTACCTTGCGCCGACCTCCGAAGGGTCGCAAACTGATGTCGTGGCACAGTCCCTCGCGCATCCGATGATCTTGATCGCCAATCAAGAGATCCAACGGCAGGCTGGACTTGTCGGCAGGCTTACTCAGCTCAATCAAGTCTGGATGTGTACTGGCTTCGACTTGAACACAATCCTCGCACTTACCGCAAGCTTTCAACTGATCTGTGGGCGAATTTCGGCACAGTAGGCTCTTGGAGAGCAACTTGGCAAAGGTTCGCTTGCCAATTCCATCGGGGCCAATGAATAGAAAGCTGGTTGCCAATCGACGTTGCGCAAGCGCATTCTGGAACCAAACCAATTGCGTTTGGTGTCCCAGTAATGAGTCCCATTGCATCGATCGTGTCCCCGAAATACATAGTGCCTGATTGAAAATGAACGCGGATTCTAACCCTTTGCGGCAACTTCGCAAAGTCGCTTGATCGCCTCTGGAGAGCACTATGCGGAACTCCGCCTTGGCGAGAAAAGCGAATTCTGTTCCAATTAACTGCAGTTTGACGACCACAAATCAGGGAGGATTTTCTCAATTGGCAGATCGAAAGGGCACATGGAAAGATTGGATTGGCTACATCCTGTTGCGGGCTGTGGTTTGCCTTATCCACTGTGCATCCCTAGAACGATGTGATCGCGTTTGCAGACTGCTTTCCGTCGTTCTATCGGATTGGCTGAAAATACGTCGCAAGATTGTCGACGGCAATTTGCAGTTGGCCTACGGAACTCTCTCTAAAGATCAACTCTCTTTCTTGCGTCGACAGATGTGGCACCATCTGTTGCTGATGATCTGCGAGATTGCTCACGCTCCACGAAAGATCCATCGCACGAATTGGCGCGAACATGTGTACATGCCAAACAAGGACGCTGCCGTAAAGTATCTCTTGGATGATCGTCCTACAGTACTTGTAACCGGCCATTACGGAAACTTCGAAGTCGCCGGTTTTACAACTGGACTGCTTGGCATGCATTCATCCACCGTCGCTCGACCGCTCGACAATCCTTATGTCGACGAGTATGTCGAGGAGTTCCGATCTTCGAGTGGTCAACATATCCTCCCTAAGGAAGGTAGCTCTACAGCGATTCAAGAGCTGCTGGAATCTAAGGGCACTCTCACGATACTTGCAGACCAGCATGCGGGGAACAAAGGCTGTTGGGTGGACTTCTTTGGACATCCAACGTCCTGCCATAAAGCCCTGGCTTTGTTTGTGCTATCCGCTAAAGCACCAATGCTAGTTTCATACGCGAGGCGTCTTGACCGTCCTCTCAAGTTCGAAGTCGGCATGACTGGAATCGCTGACCCTGCATTGCTTGAGTCTGCAACGCCACCCGACTACCTTGATTCCGTTGAAGAACTCACCAAATGGTACAACCTGCGTCTAGAGGAAGCTATTCGATTAGCTCCAGAACAGTACTGGTGGCTGCATCGTCGATGGCGCGAAGTTCCAGCGCACATTCAAAAGAAGTTGGATGCAAAACGGCTCGCATCAGCGACCCCAAAGCGTTAGCGCATTAGCCCAGGACGAACTCTCATTGCCCCAATTCGTTTAACGGCAAGCCGCAGGCGACTGTGCTCCTCTTCTCTCTTCTACGGCTTTCTTGTCGCAAGATACACGCTGGTCAACCCAGAAGCCCTTGCCCAATCGTAAGCTGCGACTACGTGAATCGCTTCGACCTTGGGCTCTGGATCAATAATCACTGGCGAACTTGGACTTACCTGAGCGATCGCCTGAAATCTTAGCTTTAGATCAGCTAACCCTGGAAGAGCCTGCCCGTTCAAAGTTACCGTCACTCCCTGTGGCGCGGCAATCAGTTTGACAACGACTTGCTCGAGCATCGCCTGAGTCACCTCAGGAGGAGGCTGATTCGAATCACCAGAGGACGGTTTCAATTCTGAAACTCCACTGGGCATTAATTTCTCGACTACTTTAAAGCTGCTGGTGGCAATGAAGAACACCAGCAGAAGAAAAATGACATCGATCATCGGCGTCATCGATATCTCAACCTCTTTCCGTCGACCGCTGGCTGAATAGATGGTTTTCATTTGCCGCGTTCCTCGAATACAGAGAAAACGACATCAGCGATACCAAGCTGAGCGGCCGACCGAAGGATCGGCTCCAGTTTTTCATACGGTACGGTTTGATCAGTGCGAATTCTCAATTGCAACGGCTGATCAGATGCCATCAAGCGACCGCGCATTGCCTTTTCGAGTCCCGCTTGATCCACACCAGCTCCGCCGACCATCCAACTGCCATCAGCTAGAACGTTGACAACCACGCTTTGACGATTGTGCGTTTCATCAATCCCAGAGTTGGCTGTGGGTAGTTTGAGCGGAATGGAATTCTCTTGTTTCGCCATATGGCTGGAAACCAAGAAAAAGATGATCAACAAAAACACCACGTCAATCATCGGAGTCATGTTAATGGAAGCCGTACCATTGGCTACCAGCTTTGGAGTTCGCACTGTAAAGCTCCAAAGCTAGGTTCGAGGACGCGGCGGAGTAGGCGGATTCGCTGCGGGGCGATTAGGCTGAGCCACGCGACGTCGAACCGGAGTGAAGACATGTTGAGCAACGAAAGCGATCTCGGCGACCAGTTGATCGACACGGTTTCTAAGCATTGCAAAGGCTGCAAGCGACGGAATCGCTACCACCAGACCTGCTACCGTAGTTGCCAACGCCGAGTAAATACCTTCCGCGAGATCAGCAGCACCCGCGGAACCTTGACTTGCAGCTACTTGCTGGAAAGCCATGATCATCCCGGTTACCGTTCCCAGTAGTCCGCACATCGGAGCTAAGTTACCGATCACCGACAGATACTCGATCTTTCGAAACATCTTTGCGGATTGCTCGGCGACGGCATCTTCCATCGCCTTCTCCATCGATTGCCATCCGAAATCAAGCTCGGACAAACCATTGACAATTACAAACGCTAACGGACTTGGATTACGACGACAAGCTTCATCGGCTTCCGGCACACGTCCCTGTGAAAGATACTGACGAACTTCATCAGCCAGCGTTGGAGGCAACACTTCCTTGCGTCGTAGCACCATCACTTGATCGAAAATCAAATACGCAGCCAGAATCGAAAGTCCGATGATGGCAAGCATGATCAAAATGCCAAACCAACCACCGCTAAATACGATATCGAAAAAGCCCGCAGTTGGCTTTACATCAGCGCTGGGCTGCGGTCCTTGGGCATTGGCAATGCTTGTCACACAGACCCATGTTGCAAATGAGGTTAGGAATGACGCCCAACCAATTCGATAAACACGAGATTTTTCGGTAGCACATTCAGGTACTTGCTCGATCAATTTGTTCCATCCAATTTCTTGATCCATTGGGCCACTTGATCCGCTTCAGCATCTCGACCTTGCTTTTTCAGCAGTTGATTTGCCGCTACCAAGGCACGTCGCGAACGATAGTAGTTGTCCGTGTGTAATGTGGCAATTCGCACCGCGCATCCAATCGCCAATTCGTTCTGTCCGATTCGCATTAAACGATCCATCATAAACTCAGTTGGACCAAGCGAAATCGGGATGAGCATTCTATCACGTTCAGAAATCCATGTGGGCAGTTGTTGCATCGTCTCGGGCGCGGGAACGATTCGCCAGCTCTGCGCTTTAGCAAGCTGGGCAATGACCGGAGACTTTGACTTCTGTAGCTCATCCAAAGCCTTACGAGCTATCAAAGCATCCTGCCCCAGAAGCAACCAGCTAGCTCCAAGCAACCGTGCTACTTCACTATCCTGTTTCAACCATTCCTTGGCTTTAGTATTCACATCATCGGTTCGCGCACCCGTCCAACACAATGGCATGTCCGCGTATAGCAGTTCTGGGATTGCCCCATCGTTGGCAAGGCGAAGAAAACTCTCTCCAGCAATCACAATTTGATTGGCGGCATCGCGGGATTGAACGATCTTGGCCAGGACAAACTTGGCCTGCCATTCAGGAATCGTTTTGAAGTCGAGTTTACCGAAGGCCTTCGAGAACTCCTGCATCTTGCGTTGATCGAACAGCTCCATAGCCTCGACCAAACCTGTTCCTCGCCAAGCCGGAACAACTTTTTGCACCATATCACTGGCGATGGTCTTGGAGCTCAAGGTACCATCTTCTGCAGTAACTTGAATTACCAAGCTCTTGACATCGAAGCTCTCAATCTTTCCTGAGAGAGTCATTGTCTTCAGCGGACTCCACAGGCCAACCTTGGTATTTGCAGTGACAGCCTGACGAATCTCTACTCTGTCGACAGGATCTGATGCCAGCGGCTCCTGGCAAGCTGGCAGGTACGCTGGAGCAACAACTGTCCCCAGCCCGCAGGAAAGCAACACCAGTTTGTGAATGCAGATCTTTGCGAGATCGCTTAGCGAAGATTCCATGCATCAAGCCATTCGGTTTTTTCAGGTTTCATTCCATACTCTTTTATTAATCGCTCGTGCATGTCTTTCAAATGCCCAGCACCGTAGAAGATACCAACGTTCTTCTTGCCGTTCTTGATTTCCTTATCAAGCACTTCGAAGGCCTTGGCATTTCGCTCGGTGATCAAAGTGCTTTTGCCATCGTCACCTGAAAGTGCAGCCATCTGACCATCCATATCCACCATCTGCTCAGCCATTGCTCGTCGTAGACCCTTTTGTGGATCGTCGCCCACAGCAGCAGTGATCAAACTCAAGTCATTCGATTTCCCACTAGACTGCATGGCAATGCCCGCGCCCAAAGATCGAAACATCATCTGCATCATTCCTTCCTTGCGGCGCTTCATGGTTCCAAAAAACTCTTGAGGCGTCATATCAGCGTGTACAAAGTTCTTCGCCTTGTAATCCACTTCGTCTAGCTGAAACGCTAAACCTAGAGCATCCTTCATACCAACTTGAATGGTACTAACTGGACTGACACCACGATCCTTAGGATCAGGAACTCCATCAGCAGGATTCATCACCATTTCGAACAGCAATGAATCGTACTGGCGAAATAGATTGTTCAACTTGCTGTAATACTCAGACTCGCCCACATGCACAGCACCGATCAGTGTGACCTTCGGTGAGTTGGGATCGGCAGGATTTGAGTATGTGACAACCGCAGTCTGCATGGCCTGCAGCTTCTTCCCTTCTTTCTGCACGCGAACAAACTCGAGAGCGTTTTCTTTAGCGGCCTTATCATCAGCAGCCTTTTTCTCGGCCTTTTTCTTGTCCCTTTTTTCAGCTCTAGACTCTGCCTGAGCAGAGCTTGCCTCCGTGGGCTTGTCCGTTTGCGAGTAAAGAACTTGTGATGAAAGCACCCAACTTGCAATTACAGCCCAAACGACGATTTTCATGGCAACACCATTTCTGATTGTGACCCCGGCCGTAACGAACTCTAAGCCATCGAAAGATTGCGGCTCGAAATCAAACAGGGAGTACTCGACATTATAGAGGAAAACAAAATCGACGAAACCGAGTAAACCAACGGCTGATTTCCGCAGTTGGCTAGGCGACTGTACGGAGTTTTGTCGCACGAGGTTCGAAAATGGGATGTGTTTCACTTGATTCGAGCCCTACTCACTCCGCAAACTAGCCAGCAACGGAATTTTAAGTGCCAGCCGAATCGCCAATACTGCGGACAAAAACCCACAAGCAAATACCGCTATCAACATGATAATCGGCTGCACCAGACTCAATTGCGGCCCAACTTCTAATACGAATGGAACCAACGAAACAGCAGCTGCAATTATTCCAATCAGTAGCCCCAGCCCAAGCAGTACTGCGGTCTCGATGGTCAAGAGGTTTCCAATCCGTAGTTTTGAAAACCCCACAGCTTGCATCAATGCAAGTTCGCGTCTTCGTTCCCAAACGCTGCGCAGTTGGACGGCAATCAGACCGATTGTTCCCAGCATTAACCCCAAAGCCCCCAAAGACTGGAAAGCGGAGATGTAAGTGTTTTGAACTCCCAACAGTTTTTCAAGCAGAACTTCGCTATGCTGAACATCCAGACCCGCTGCGCTAAGTCCACTCTCAAGGATACCAATCTGTTCACTGGTTGATCCGCTTGCGGCTGAAGTGCTAATCAAGAAGAATCGATATCCGCTGATTTTGGGGAATATTGACTGAAAACTCCGCTCAGCAATGATCAACTTGCCTTGAAGTACGCTGTTGTTCAACAGCCCCACGACCTTGAAATAAGTTTCACGACCCTCAATAGTTAGCACGATAGTCGACTTCAGGCTTGCCCCTTGCTTAAGACTCCACATAGCAGTGTTCTGGTCGAGGATTACGGGGATGGGTTGCTCTTTAGTTCCACTGGAATAATCCTGCAACGCATCCCAAGGTGCATTTGGCTGTAGAGCAGCCGCCCATGAAAAGTCGTAACCCTGAGTGGACTCGACCAAACCCTGCAAACTTTCAGAAACTCCCAGAATTGTCGGATTGGAAGTTTGAAAGAGATTGTTACAACTCGCGTCATCACCTTCACGCATTCTCATCGGTACGATGACCGTTCCTCGTAACTTATCGGCTTCAGCACCCATCAGATCTTTTCTTGCGGCAGGTGATCCCAGATTGCCGTAGATTGGTTGAGTACTAACGCCAATCAGATCAAATCCACCATAGCCCGTACGTGTTGGGCTCATCCTGAAGACACCCAACGAAGCGATGAGAAAACTGGCCACTGCCAACAAGCCTATCGAAAGCGAACTTCTTAGTGGGTTACGTTGTATTGAACGGAGTGCAATCGCCAAAAGGCTGGAACGCTGAGTCGAAGTGCGACGCTGTAGCATCAGAAACTGACGGACCGTAAACCAAAAGCTGGCCAAAAGCAACATGCCGCTGCCGAAGAAGCATCCGGCTCGTCCCATTCCGGTCTGTCCCGAAGCAAACATTGCCAGTCCAAGCGATGCAATTGCGGCAATCGCTGGCGCCGTCCAGCCTGCCAAGCGGAAATTACCTCGCTTTGATTGCGCGTCTGTATCAACGCCGCGCAGTAACGAAAGCGCTGGAGCTTTGGTAATTCTCCGAAGGCTAATCAGGATCGTTACAAGACTGGTCGCTACTCCTGCGAGAAGCCCAACAAGCAAACTGGTGAATGTGAAGCTGAAGTTTAAGAAGCTGGTTGAGATCGCGCCGATCCACCACGACTCCAAGCCAGCTATCATCAGCCGAGCATATGCAAGCCCAAGCGGGATTCCTAAGAACGATCCGAAGGCGGCTACGAAAAAAAACTCTCGGAGATAAAGCTGTCGCACTTTGGAAGGAGAAAATCCTTGTGACAACAAGAGCCCCAATTGGCTCGAGCGCTGCTGGATTCCCAACTTGAATAACAAGGAAACCAACATCAGTCCCGCAATAATTACGAAACTGCTTAGAGACAGAAACAACATATCGAACGGAGTCGTGCCTGAGGATGCGGCAAGCATTTGTTGGCGAATCGGTGCAAACGCTAATCCGTATGTGGTAGAGATTGACTTTAACTCTTGCTCGACCTGCTTGCGAAGTTCGGCTTCGTCGGCAATCTTGTCAGCGGGAATGCGAACGGATGTGATTTCACCAAAACGATTACCGTATAGCTGTTGAGCTGTGGTTAGCGGGATGAATATCTTGGGAGTGAGTCGATGATTCTCGTAGTATTGATCGTCTTGCTTGAGAATAAGATCGCGATGCTCAAGTTCAAAAGGAACGTCCCAACTGGCGATTGAATCTTGATCTGTAATTCCATCGACGGTTGGAGTTAGATTTGGATCGTTGTAGATCGTCGGGGCTTGGTCATAGATCGCTGCTTTTCGTCGACGAAAAGGAGTCGAAGGCTCTGTTAGTTCAACAGTGCCAATGACCCGTAAATTCGAGTAGGCCTTGATTGGCTTGCCATCGGTAGTCTCGGGTTCGAAAATCTCAATGATCAGCCGGCTGTCGGACTCGGGCGTCAAATCCAACTCCTTTGCAAGCCACGAATTCACGACGCACAAGTCGCCTCTCAGTGCATCTCCTACAGTATCCAATGCACCTATCTTGAGATCAGAACCTACAGAAACGCCAACAATTATGGAGTAGGGAAGCAATCGTCCTTGAGCTGGCATAGTTGGTCCGCGAGTTCGCACTGCACCACCAACCACCAAACTGCGAGTGAACGGCCCAGGGAGTCCGTTGGGTGCAACTTCTTGGCGTGGACGAGGAGCACCCTTTTGAACCGAGTTTGCCAAGAAGCTCAACAAGCGAGTGCACCGCTGGCGACCAAGCGCTTTCGTTATAGCGGCATCTGTAGCTCTATCGATTATCAGATCTTTGGAAGTTATCTGATAGTAGTCGTAAATCGTAACGGGCTCGCTGTCTGCTTTTTCACCCAAAGACACATCGGGGTAGACTCGTCTGTGCCGAGCCAACTGCAATCCAAAATCTTCCATTTTGGGCTGAATCTGTTGATTCAGGTCTTGAATCCATTGTGCAGCTTCCAGTGATGCAGCATTGCTAGGCCGATCGCGTAGAACAACTGCCGCGTTGATCTGCTTCTCAACCTGTAAGAAATCTTGAATTGAAGCAAGCGAAGCGAAGACATTGTGCGGAACCTCTTGGGTCGTCTGAAATCCAATAGCTCCAATCGACTGATCCGAAATGATCGATGCAATCTTCTGACGCGGCAAGTTCTTTGTGGTCAGCTCGCGTCGCCCCAGCGGCGAATCTGGCGGTACTCCACCGCTAGAACTGAGCAGCAAGGTGATTTGGTCGCCGACTTGAACGTCTAACTCACGAGCTAGCGATTCATTGATGATAACTTCATCAGCCGCCGGAACCTGCTTCAAAATCTCGCGATTCGTACCGTCCAGCCCATTCAAAAAGGCTTCCTCAAAACCAATCAACTGAACGTGTGACGCTCGCCGCGTCTGCCCGTTGGTTTGGCATTCAGCCGAACTATCCGTCAGGACAATAAGCGGCGCATACTTAACAGTCTTATCCGTGTTTTCGGCAACTAAATTGGCGAGTAACTCGTGACCAAAGTAATTGCGAGAACGCAACAGTCCTTCGATATTGGCCATCCGCGTTAGCACCAAGCCTCGCAAGCTCCCGCGAACGCTATCACCGACGACTAACGCGCCAACAATCACAGCAGTTGAAACAGCGATACCCAGTGCAAGTGCCAAGTGCGACCGCCCGAAGTATCGGAACGATTTCCAAGCTAATGTTGTGGTCGTGGAATTCATGAGTTCATCCCTTAGTATTCCACTAGTTTCTTCGATTCTAAACGCATACGTTTAGAGGCTTGATCGGCGACCTGCTGACTGTGCGTGACAACAATCAACATCGCACCCTCGCGCTTAGGAAGCTGGTAGAGCAACTCTGCGACGATCTGACTGGATTGCGAGTCCAAGTTTCCTGTCGGCTCATCAGCTAGTAGCAATCGAGGACGATTCAGTAGTGCGCGAGCCACGGCTGCTCGCTGGCGCTCGCCGCCACTGATTTCGCTTGGTAGATGCTGGCTGCGGTCAGCTAAGCCAACTGCTTCGAGCAGTTCTCGCGCGCGATCAACCTCGGACTGCGTTGGTGTTCCCAAAGCAACCGCAGGTAATAAAACGTTTTCAATCACCGAGAGCTGCGGCAACAGATGATGGTCTTGGAAAACGAATCCCACAGACTTATTGCGAAACTTCGCCAACTCCTGATTGGAGAGCGAAAATGGATTCACACCTTCAAGCTCGACCGATCCCGACGTCGGATGATCCAAAGTTCCAAGGATGTAAAGTAGAGTCGACTTACCCGAGCCGCTGGGACCAACGATAGAGATGTCGTCGCCTTGCGTCATGCGAAGCTGAACGTTCTGCAGCACACTTAAGCGTTCTGCCGTTGTCTCGAACTCCTTGCAAAGATCCTGAACAATCAACTGAGCGTCACTGGTCATCAGTATCCAAACTCTTTGTCTGTAGACTTGTTACTTAGCGTGAGCACCAAAAATCGTGCTTGGAAAACCACCCGCGGAACACGCAGGATCAATATTCTACGCTACAAAAGAGTTTTCTGTTTGCCGCCTTGATCAAGAAAGTTGCGGCCTGTGCAAAGTCGTTCAAGTCGGAATTGAATGCTAGGCGAATTGAACGTCAGCAATCTTAAATAGAGTTTCGACGCGTCGAAATCCAAGACGCTCGTACAGTCGTATGGCCGCGGTGTTCTGAACCGTGACTTCCAAATGTACGGTTCGACAGCCGATCAGCTTGAACCCTTTCAACGCCGCGTCGATCAAAACTCGACCTAATCCCTGACCGCGAAAACTAGGGTGGACGCCGATGTTCTGAATGGCACCTTCGCGTTGGCTGGCTCTCAAGCCTTGGATGGTTCCTACGGGCTGAACCACGCTACTAAATTCCGTATCGCGGCTGATTAGCCAAGTTGCTGCAGGTACAAAGTCCTTGCGACCTGCGATCTCGCGCATCAAGTGTCGGCAGCCTTCCAACTCTCCAAGGCATGGAAAAACGTGCGAGTCGATCTCGTCTTTGAAGCTCTCGAACTTAACGTCGGCATGATCCAACAGATGCTTCGGAGACCAGGCAACCAGTTGGTAACCACGCAGCGATTGCCCATTACCCGCGAGCTGGTCCACATATTGATCCAGGCGAATCTCCATCCGATAGCGCTTGAAATATGTTAGAGACATCGGAATTTGTGCCTTGGACGAAACTGCGATTAATCCCACCCCGAAGCTTTAGTCGGGTTTTCGTGTCCGCTCGCGCCGCTAACCATCGAACGAGATTGTCCATAAAGGTACACCGCACATCGACCTCGGTCAAATTTTGCCCGCAAGTCGTTGTCGACGAGCTTCGTAAAGTGTTACAGCCGCACTGATTGATAGGTTTAAACTGTCCGCTGCGCTAGACATGGGAATCGTAAAATCCCGTACAACTTGTTGCTGCCAATCGTCCGAAAGGCCCTCCGCTTCGTTGCCGAAAACCAGTACGGCTCCACGATCAAGCGGCAAATCCCATAACGTGTTCTTCGCGTCAACGCGGGCCGCGTAGACCGGCAACGAATGCTCCTGAGCCCTCGCAAGGAGCTCTTCGCGGCCACAGATCGCCATTGGAACACGAAACATCGTGCCGCGGCTGGCTCGTATCGCGTTGGCATTAAAAGGATCGCAAATCGGGTCGGTAAGTATGACCGCTGAAACTCCACAAGCGGCAGCAGACCTTAGACAGGCTCCTAAATTGCCGGGCTTTTCGGTGCGATCCAACACCAGAACTAAACTACTGGCGTCAAGCTTCAGCGCCTGCAGAGGTAGCTCAGGGATCTTGGCTACCGCGATGGGATGATCGTGAACTTGGCCATAACTGAGCTTACTCAACAACGAATCCGCTAAAACTCGTACCGGAATTGAACGCTCCGTTGCCATCGGCCCGAAGTCCGCGTCGACGCAGGAAGGACTGACAATGAAATCCTGGACTTCAATTCCAGCCTTTAGCGCTCGCTGAATCTCCACGACCCCATCAATCAAAAACTGTCCGGCACGGCGACGCTTACGATTATCGCGGAGCTGTAAACAATGCCGAAAAAAGGGATTATGAGCACTGGTGATTTCAGAGTTTGATGGCATTGTCACCGAGCTTCTAAATGCTAGCGTTAGTTTGTTTGGACAGTAGCGTTTACGACTAGTTAGAAATCTTCGCAGCGCGCCAACCGAGCAGTTACTGTAATGGTAGTCTTCACTTCGGCACGATCAATTAGACCTGATTCTCGAATCAGGAACTGTTTGCATGATGTCCAATCAATCTGATGAAAACCCCTACTTGCAGCAAGAAATTCTTTCTGCGTCACCTATTCGCTTGCGATGGATGCTGATTCGTCGAGCTGAGGAGTTGTGTGGATTCGTCCAACAGCTCTGGATAGCTGGTGAACGCTTGCAAGCGGCTGGGTGGTTGCTGCGAATCCGGGAAATCCTAGGTGAGTTGCTGGATGGGGTCTCTGATGAGAGCAATCCCGTAAGCAAACAGGTCTCTGACTTCTATGTCTTTCTACTGCAACTGATAACGCGGATCGAACAGACCAACGATCCCCAGCAACTTAAGACCTTGGAAGAACTGCTGCACCTAGAGAGCGAAACGTGGCAACAGGTGGTTCAAAAGGTTGCCTCTGAGAACTTGTCGCAAACTAATCCGTCCGCAGTTTTCTCGATGCATCAATCCAGCGATGGCACCAACAGCTTTTCTGGTGGCGACTACTCTGGCGGCTTTAGCTTAGAAGTTTAGTCAACGAGCCTATTTAGGTACGAAGCTACTTTTGCTCGCGGTACGTTGTCCACGAAGCGTAGGCGATCCCGGCTGCCGCCAGGATGAACAGGATGTCCATGACCATGCTAGTCATGCGCAGCGGCGCACTTTCGCTGCCCATGCTACCCAGCACGACATCCGCTAGAAAAATTAAGGCGACCAGGATTGAAAACACCAACCCGATCAAACATAACGCTTTCGGCATCAGCCAACCTTTATGGCTTACGGCAGACGAGTCCATGGTAAAATTACTCCATGGATGAAACCCGAGTGCATCGCAACAAAAAGTCATACCACCCCCAAAGGATGGCAACCTATCGACGACGACCATTGGCCGACGCTAAGCCGTCCTTTGGTAATGGGGTAGTATAATCCAATCATCTCAACTGTCACCTATGTTCTCTATTTATCCTGAGTTCTGACAATTTGCATTCATCCTTAGGGGCAACTTGGAGCAAATGTAATGGATGGTCCGACCAAAGTTCGCCAACGGCTCCGCGAAGAAATGCCCATTTCGTTGAAATTTGCGTATTTCGACCATGCTGCCGTCTCCCCCATTCCGGCAAAAACATCCGAAGCGATTTCGCAGTTCGCTTCACAAGCCACCCACGAGGGTGACTCCCGATGGCTGGAATGGAATGCTTCGGCTCAAAAGGCTCGAAGCCTTGGGGCTGCTATCCTCGGCGCCGCGGAGTCCGAAGTCGCACTCGTCGCCAATACCACGACAGGCATCGGTATCGTGGCAGAAGGATTTCCTTGGCAACCCGGCGACAACATCGTGGTTCCCGACAATGAGTTTCCTTCCAACCTGCTGCCGTGGCGAAATCTAGTTCGGCGAGGCGTCGAAGTTCGTTTGGTCCCGATGCCGGCCTCTGGCGAAGTTACTGCGGAACTGTTGCAGGGTTACTTAG
>CAUJKA010000459.1 GCA_963204965.1 Planctomycetota bacterium
CGGCGAAAGAAGCCGAAATGCGAGATGCTCCCATTCGGCCATGCCCTAATCCAGCGGCTCATGTCGATGAATGGCTAACTCTTGTTAGTAAACTAGAGTCTTTAGCGCCCTATCGCAATGAACAACCAGATTTCGATTCTAAGGTCGAGCGTCTAATAAAACGCCAAGTTTTTAAGATGATGTCCAGGGCTTGGGATAGTGCAGCGGTCTCTTTGGACAAAGATTGGGATGTCAAATACGACCAACTTCGTTCGACACACATTGATTGGGACTCGACCATTCAGTCTTATTGTCGAACTTCCTATTGAAAGTCAGTGATGCACTTCCCTGACGTCTTCGAAGGGCGTGACCTATGTGTGAACTTGGCGTTAAGATTCGTCGTGTTTTTTATCGCGCATCGCCTTGGGTCTGGGTCGTGCCATTAGCTCACGCGTGACTACTCAAAGAGCATACCATTTTTGTTGCCGAAGAAAGCACGCCCTTCGAAGACTCAGGGACGTGCCACACGATTGAAATACCAGGCTGTAAACTGCCATCGCGTTCGCGATTGAAAACCAGGGACGCCGCGTTGGTCGGCTTTAGTCGCGACGCGACGGTATTTTAGAGCCTGGGATGCAAATCCCAGGAAACGCCGCGTGTATAATTTGTGAGGCCATCACATCCAATTCTTCATGCTTGAAAACGCGATTGGAGCTCGAAATGTTTTTCCGAAGAGCTGTTCTGACGGGACTAGCTTTGATTTGCGGTTGCAATGACGCGAATGTTAATCCTGATTTAGCGACATCAAACGAGTCCGAGAGCATGAACTCTCTGGGCGGTTTCCAATTTGTTGTGCACCAAGAGAAGCCTGATACAGCAAGTAAACTCTCGGCGGAGAGGCCACTCGGTTATCGGGAGAATACATTCATTAACTTGAAGTCTCAGTTTACGGACGATTTGAAAGGTGTAAGAGGGGACATGACGAAGGCCATTCAGGCGTACTTGGATAATGATCCAAATGCTGAGAACGCGAATCTGCTAGATCAACAGTCCCTGGATCACTGGTTCTATGACTGCTCAAGTGGTGCGGTTGTTGTTTGCAATATTCTGAAAAAGACTGTCAGTATTTTGGTCCATCCTGGCTGTGGCATCGATGAATGCAACCTAGTGTTGATCGATAGAGATGACTTGCACAAACTAGCGTTGGACCCGGAGATACTTCGATCGGTTCATCGATCATTGAACAACAAACTTCCCCAAAGTAGATTGGCACTAGTAGCAACGGAAGTTGTCAGCTACGAAGAACTTTGCAAGCGAACGGGAAAATCACATGTCCAACTAAAGCAGTAAACGCTTTAGAACGGTCGGATTGAGTCGAGCGAGAGGAGGTAGTCGGCAATTGATTGGTCGAATTGGGACATCGCATTAGCTTGCGTACGCATACTGTCGTCGCTCCGCGATTGCCGGATGTCGTCCGCGTTTTCATGGGGCTCGCCCCCCAGGCTGTAAACTGCCATCGCGTTCGCGATTGAAAACCAGGCACGCCGCGTTGGTCGGCTTTAGTCGCCAACGCGACGGTATTTTAGAGCCTGGGATGCCAATCCCAGGAACCACCAAGCGTATAATTTGTGAGTCGCGAATCGACGGCATCTTCTGAAGGAAGCGTGAAAGCCTAGAACTTCGACATCGTAGCATCGAGAGCGACGTCTAATGTTGGATCGACGGGATGGAACAGACTGGAGACGCGATAGCCAACTAGCTGAAGGTAAGCGCTGCGAAATTTTGCTTCGGTTGTATCGGTGACTGGAGTTCCACCTTCTTTGGGAAAGGAGTGCTCGGGGATCTCTTTTTGGAAGACGATCTTGCCACCGTTCTTGATGTCGTAAACTGTAACGCGAATGTCGCACTGTCCACGGAAGAGAGTTGCTCCATCGCGAAGTTTTAAATTGTCGATGGCGACAGAAACTAGTTGATCGGCTTTGACGCCCTTGGCCAATCGTGCAGGATCACCATCGGCCCAACCATCGCGTTCGATCCAGCGATCGACTTCTTCTTGTCGAACGATGTCGGCCTTCTTCAGGTTGCGGCCCAGCGATGATGAAATGTTGCTGCAGAGCATTGAGTTGACGGCTTCGCTGGCGACTGCACCACTGGTCGAGCAAATCAAAGCGACTCGCTTTTCATTCAAGTCGGCGTATTCGGCAGGCATGTCATTGCCGCGAATCGCATACAAAAGGTTGGCCGCAAAGCTAATGCAACCGCTTGTTGGCACCAGCAGTGTTAACAAGACAATCGCAAACCACGAACGTTTCCAAAGTCTTTTGCCGCTTGTTTGTTGAGTTTGGTTGCGCATCCGTGCATCCTTTGAATATCCGGTGGGATCAGGTCACCAGTCGAAACACCCATTGGATGAGTGCAACGCTGAGTGCTGTAATGAGGCAAATCGCTAGTACCAGAGAAAACCAGTGGCCGCGCGTAGCTTTTCCACGGAAGAAGAAATAGCAACTCGCCGGAAGAAATGCCAGAGCAATTAGTGCCAAGAGCATTCCTCCCGAATTGGCGCAAGCCGCCTCGACTAAGTTACCTCGCATCGTATGAGCCCAACTGGTCGTCATTCCACAAGCTGGGCAAGGTCGATCTAGCAGCAATACAGCAGTACAGGGAGGCAACCCCAACTGCTGGTGTGTCCCTGAACCGGTAGGCGAAGGAGTTAAGCTGCGAGCGGTCACAAGCAAGGCTAGCAATAGAACGCCTGATAGCAACGCTGTAATGCGCAATAACCACGTCAAGGGTTCTCGCTCCTGTACTAGCGGCGGTTGCATCAGACCTTCAGAGCTCATCGACTGGCCCTCGATCGAGCCTGTTGCTGCCATAGTTGAGCAACGGCTAGAGCTGGGGCACAACGTGATGCAGCCGACGTAACGCGATCTTCCAAGAGTTCGAAGTGGACTCCCTGAAGCTCAGCCCGCGTCCGCAGTCGGTCAACTATCGGCCTGCCATGGCCAGTCACAAAGACGGTCTTGCCTGACAGGGGAGAAGGCGAAGATGTGGGCTCGTGCGACTCCGTGTCGAGAACAGCGCGAGCCGGTTCAGCTTGCAGATTTCTCAACAAAGCTTGAGCAACTTGACTTGCTTGAGCATCGAGAATCTGGTGGGCTAGCGAAACAATCGAAGCTTCGCTGAGCGTTTCAGAATCCTCGCCAACCATGCGAGCCAGTCGAGCTAATGCACACGCGCGAGTCCTGGGTCTGCCGTCGGCCGTGTCGCAATTGTTGGGCTCTTCGCTGGTGGTTCGCAAGACCAAGTGAACATCAACGCTGGTGGCAAATCGTTCGGCCATCACCGGACATCGCACTCCATTTACTGACAAGTGCGAGACAATCGCATGAATCGGTGTTCGCTCCATGCCCGTGTAGACCAATTGCCCAAGCTGCATTCGATCGCGGTCCGTTTTCGCTTCAGTCGCAATTTGTCCTGCCGAAATAGGAATGATGTCCACCGTGGTTGAACCAATGTCCAAGACTGCCGAGCATCGATCCACGGACCACTGACGTTGAGTCAACAACCAACTAACCAAAGCATGCCAATTGCTGGCTGCGACACCCCATGGGTGTTGCTTTGACTGTTGAACGTTCAGCAACTTGCCACCGACTGCGTAGACTTGGCATTGGTGGTCGGGGATTACGCCAGTCAGCCCGTCTAAGATTGCCGCAACGCCTTCGCGACGAGAAAAGAAGCAGTCCGCCATCTCGCCAGTCATTGTGACGGCTAAAGTGCAGGACTCGTCGAAGTCAACCTCCAACTCACTTAACAGCTTTACAACCGCTTCACCTAGCTTGTCATAGTCGGTCCACATCGGAAATGCGACTGCGACGCTGTTACCATCGAGACGGCTGAGCTTAATGTTAGCTCCGCCAATGTCGATTCCGAAAATCTTTTCGTCTGAGCTCATGAAGTGATTCTAGTGACTTGGATTTGATGAATGCTTGGGTTCATTGCTTCTGCTGTGTGGTATCAGGAAGAAGCATTGGGTTGAGCACTCTTGGTTGGATCGTACTGAATTGGAAGAACGACTTGAAACGTACTGCCTGTTCCTAGTTGGCTGGTGAGGTGAATTTCGCCTCCTAGCAGTCGACAGAGTTCTTTCACGATCGACAAACCCAAGCCGGTGCCGGAGTATTGACGTGTCAGGCCGTCATCCTGAAGAACGATTTTACTCTGCCGAAATTTCTCGAAGATGATTTCAAAGTCCGATTCAGGAATTCCAACGCCCGTATCCGTCACGGTCAGGAAAAACAACTGCTCAGAAGCTAAACCAACTTGAACTGTAATCAGACCACCATCGGGAGTGAACTTGATTGCGTTCGAAAGCAAGTTGGTAATGATCTGCTGGATTTTAGCTTGATCCTGAAAAACTGGAGGCAAGTCTGCGGCAAACTCCATTTGCAGGTCCATGTTCTTTTCGTCCAGCAAACTTTGCAGCATGTTGCACTGTGATTGAACAAGTATGGGTAAGTCGAAGGAAACCGGTGTGACCTTCATCTTGCCGGCCTCAATCTTCGCCAAGTCGAGAATCTCGTTGATCATCTCCAGCAGGACTCGACCACTGGATTGGATATTGCGAACATACTTTCGCTGCTTGTCGTTGAGTTGTTCGATTCCATGCAGAACATCGCTGAAGCCCAGAATGCTATTGAGCGGTGTTCGTAGTTCGTGTGACATGTTCGCGAGAAAATCACTCTTCAGTCGATTGGCTTCGTAGAGTTGCAGGTTTGCTTGAGCCAACTGGTCGATCTTTATGTCGAGCTCATAGTTCAGTTCTCGCAGTTTCGATTGACTCTCAGTCATATGTCGCAGCATTCGATTGAACGCATCGCCCAGCGCATTGAACTCGTCGCCGGTGTCGATGTTAGCGCGAAGGTAGATATTCCCGCGACTGATTTCATCGCTCACCGATCGCAAGTGGTTGAGCGGATTGAGAACGATGTTACGAAAGACCCAGTGAACGAAACTAAGCGTGAAGGCCACCGTCACCATTGCGATAGCGATCATCACTGCGACCGTTCCGGCCGATGCAACTTGAGTCTGTGAGAAAGGAATCTTGACTTTGACGACGCAAAACGGAATCTCTTCGGCTTGCTTAGATTCAAACCGTTTGTGACACTGCATGCAGTTATCCGAGAACTGAACGACGTGGTAGTAGATGTACCAACCACCTTCGGGAACATCGTTTGAATCGAATGTGGGTGCGTTGATCTCTTCGTACAACTCTTCCGTTACGAGTTGGACGGGCAATGGAGTTGATGTGGTTGAGGCCGCAGAACCGTTGGGCCTTGACTGGGAATTTGCACCAGTCTGGTCACTTGCCGCATTACTCGTTGGACCACCTATTGCGGGTCCATTGTCAGCTTGCACTTTTTCGGGCGATGAAGTCTCGTTTGTCGATGTTGTTGGCGGACTTGATGCGCTCTTGTTAGCTGCGATTCTTTGACGGTAACGAAGTTCGAGGGCCTCGAGCAGCTTACGTTCGGCCTCTTTGCTTGGACTTTTGGCCGAGCCGAGATTTTCATGCGAGACCTCCTTATCCAACATGATGAACTCTTCGCGGAACAAGTCGTTATCGACCAATTGCTTTTTAAGAACCGAGTAAGGGCCGGTGTCTCCAAAGGTCAGCGAACCTGGTTGAGTCGATTGACTACTGATCGCGTTGAACTGCTTGCTCTTAACGTGTTTCCACGCTTCCACCGACCTAGCGTAGTCCCGCGCGGTCTGGCGGGTCGTGTCCATAACTAGGTCTTTGGCGACAACTTGCAGCAAAAACCAAAAAGCCAAGCCAATAGGGAGGATAAGCGCTACCCCCAAGAATAGGAGGCTTTTTCGCTGCAAGGACCACCCACCGACCAACCAGCGAAGGGCTCGGCGGGAAAAACTAATGGTCGAACTTAGCCCGGGTATTCTCATCCAAAAGAGCTTCGCGAACTTGAAATCTTCAAAATACTGGAGTTTTTACTATTTTCGCCTATTCTAATGGCACCTGGCGGCAGCGTTGCAGCCGGGAATGCGGTGGAAGTCAAGAATGTCAGTCGTAAAATCGAAACGGTTGGTAAAATCAACGCATCACTCGTAGTTTTCCAGTTGCTGCCCTAAAAATTAGTTAATCGGAATAGCTTGCCCATCCCGATTTGTCTGGCTAGCATTAGTGCTTGCTTTTCCGAGAGTCAATGCAGCAGTAGATCAATTTGTTGGAGACCTTTCAATGTCCAAGCGGTTTCGTTTTTGGAGTCGTTGTGCGCTAGTTGCCACGATGGCTGTTCTTGTAACCTTCAATCCAGCTTGGGCAGGCCGAGGTATTCGCGGATGGCTGAACAAACGCTACGCGTCGAATTGCGGCCAAGTAGTTTGCTGCGAGCCAGCGCCAGTGTGCTGCCAACCAGCTCCAGTTTGTTGTGAGCCAGCGCCCGCATGCTGCGAGCCCGCACCAGTGTGCTGCGAACCAGCGCCACCATGCTGCGACTCGGGTAGTTCGATCATTATGGACACAGCTCCATCCAGCTCGACTCCAGTCGTTCCGCCTGTGCACCAAGAATCCACACAGCCGGTTGTGCCACCTGTGACTCAGAAGCCTGTCGAGCCGCCAAAGACGGATCCAGTCAAACCAGAAGTCGCTAAGCCAACAACCCCAGACCAGAGCCCATCGGACTCGCAGACGAAAGTTGATCCACCAGTCAATCAAGTCGAGCCACCGAAGGTCGAGGATGTCTTCGGATCAAAGCCGACAACACCTCCGACCGTCGAAGATCCGTTTGGTGCAGCTCCCAAGGCTGCGGAACCAATGCCTGCGATTCCAAGTCAGCCAGCTCCAACCGAGCCAGCGCCAACGTTGCCTTCCGAAGACATCTTTGGTACGCCTAAGGCTACTGAGCCAGCTCCAACAGCACCTGCTGACGATATCTTCGGTGCGCCAAAGACAAACGAACCTGCTCCGACGACACCAGCTTCCGACGACCCATTCGGTGCACCAAAGTTAGACAACTCGAAGCCTGCTGCTGACGATCCATTCGGCGCACCAAGTACACCAAGCGACGCCAAGCCAGTGACACCAGCAGCCGACGATCTGTTCGGCACGCCTACACCAACGACCGAAGTACCAGCAACCGATACAACAACACCGGCACCAACTACTCCGGCTGCTGACGATCTGTTTGGTACTCCTTCAACTCCAGCAGATGCGAAACCAGCTCCAACACCTGCTGCAGATGACCTGTTCGGTACTTCATCGACACCTGCCGAGTCGGCTCCTACACCGCCAGCAACAACGACTGACGACTTGTTTGGAACGCCAGCCACACCTGAGCCAGCTCCAGCAACAACTCCTGCTGCAGATGACTTGTTCGGAACGCCCGCTACACCAGCTCCGGCTCCAGCGAACACTCCTGCTGCCGACGACCTGTTCGGAACACCTGCAACTCCAGCACCAGCACCTGGCGCAGCCGACGACCTATTCGGAACTGGCACTGAAAAGCCTGCGGATAAGCCTGCCGACAAGACTGATTCAGTCGACGACCTGTTTGGCACTCCTAAGCCGACCTCAGACGAGAAGCCGAAAGCGGAAGACAAATCTGGCGACGATCTGTTCGGCAACCCAGCCTCGAAGAAAGGCGAAAAGGCCAAGGAAAAGTCAGACGATCCATTTGCCGATCTGTTTAGCGAAAACAAGACTCGCGTATGGCGTGACAACACTGGTAACTTCGAAATCGAAGCCAAGCTGGCCGAGATCCACGAAGACTCAGTTCGACTGTTAAAGTCCAACGGCAACTTCACCAAGGTACCAATCCGACGATTGAGCGACACGGACCGAGCATTCGTTCAACGAATCGCCAGCAAGGTACCCGGTGGTCAAGTCAAGATGGTCTCGATCAACAAGGCTGATTAGTCCAGTCCGTTGACGCCAATCCCTGTTGAATCAACGGGATGCAAAATCCCCAAAGGGAAGCATGAAAATTTTTCATGCTTCCCTTTTTTACTGCTGTCGTAGGGTGTGTGAAGCGCGCATTTAAATGTTTGCGCCAAGGTGCGGTCTGAGATAATCTTGGCTACGCGTCAATCAGTGACTGCACGCGCAACACACCATCTTGGTCCTTGTTGCAAATCAGAGCCAATGCGAGCGTATAACTCAAATGGCCTAATGCGAAATGGCGTGTTGCGAGGTCAGATTATGGGCAGGGAAAGTCATTGACGTTGATAAGTGATTTCTTTGTTGCTAAAGACAACAATCCAGACCTCTACACACGCCCTACGAAGAGCCTCTACTTTTCAAACACGGGGTTGCCGCTTTCGTAGGGTGTGTGAAGCGTGCATTTGCTCGAAGTGTTTGCGCCAAGGTGCGGTCTGCGATAATCTTGGCTACGCGTCAATCAGAGACTGCACGCGTAACACACCATCTTGGTCCTTGCTGCAAATCAGAGCCAATGCGAGCGTATAACTCAAATGGCATAATGCGAAATGGCGTG
>CAUJKA010000460.1 GCA_963204965.1 Planctomycetota bacterium
CACGGCCCGCGTCGCACCACGTTTTCATGATGTGTTTTGAAGTATTCCAAAACCGCAGTGATGCGCTCGTTACGTTCGCGGTCTGCAGGACTGAGCTTCTTGCCCGAAGACTTTGAGAAGCGAGACTCTTCCTCAGTCGCCTTGGCCGCCGGTGCATCGAACGGGTGAGGCTCCTGAGTTAGCGGAATGTCGCCGGGTTGCTCGGGCAGTGGCCCTGCTTCTCCATCGCCTGGATCACCGGGATCGCCACCGCGACTTTTCGAGCCCTTCTTGCTGTCGCCAGCTTCGGCTTTATTGGATTCACTTTTGGTAGATTCGGTCTTGCTCTTGCTGTCTTGCTCGGTTGATTCAGTGCTAGAAGTCGGCTTCGGTGGCTTCTTCAAATCAGATCCGCTGACGTTGCTCTCGGGCAAGTCGCTCACTGATCGCGTCGCGGGCGTCTTGGGCATCGATAACTCAATCGTCACCTTCCCACTATCTGCCGATGGAGCTTTTTCCTTCGGCGGCAGCAGGGACATTTCCACTGTGCCAGTCGGCTTGGTCGGGTCAGGCTTTTTCTCGGCAGACGGTTTCTCTGGCTCTGGCTTTTTCTCAGGTTCAGGCGGCTTTTGTGGAATCAGCTTCAGCTCGACAGTCCCAGTTGGCTGGCTTTTGTCGGGCTTTTTCGCCGACTCTTTCTCGTCGGCCTTTGGTTTCGATTCCTTGGATTCTTTAGCCTTTTCATCCGCCTTGCTTTCGGTCTTTTCCGGTTCCTTGGCGGGTTCGTCCTTCTTGGACGGAAGCAACTTTAGGCTTATCGAAACGCCACCTTCACCAGGCTTTGGCTCAGTCGTCGCTGGCTTCGTTTCAGTTGTCGCTGGCTTGGTCGGTTCATCGCTCTTGGTCGGTTCGTCAGCCAAAGATGGCTGCAATACGACGCAAAGCGCGAACGTTGCGGACCAGCCACTTAGGAATGCAGTCAAAGGATGAAACGGAGTTCTGAGTTGCAACATGGGCTTTTTGAGATCGAGTGGCGATGCTAAATCCTGCCGGAGACAAGTGCGACAATGGAATACTAGCATTTCAGGGCTCGTTAATCGACACAATCTGTATCGTCGGCATAACCGATACAGCCACTCAAATTACAAATTGCAGAACTAGACAAACAGGTCAGTTTAAGCCCGTGTACCTACGGGAAACCACGCGGAGATTTTCGTAGGGTGCGGTTGAGGCACGAAACCCACCTTTGTCTTGAGCCGATTGATGTTGTCGGAGCGGTGGGTTTCGTGCCTCAACCGCACCCTACGCGCGATTAGTCGTCTGCGTCGGAGCCATCTTTGATAACGAATCGAGCTCGCAATCGAGCCACTTCGTCGGCCAGTCCCGCAAGCTTAACGCTTCCCAAAACATCTTCGAAGTTTTTGTAAGCTTGTGGAGCTTCGTCTTTGGGATAGGTGCGACAATTGCTCAGGATGTCGTGAGCCTCCATATCGCTATCAATCTGTTGCTGATTCAGATGATGCTTGGCATACCGACGCGACATGGCTCGACCTGCTCCATGATTGACCGAATAACACGCTCGGCTTGCAGCTTCGCGAGCCACCATGACTACGGAACCATCGCGAGGATTCCCTGGCAGCAAAATGGGATGCCCGGTTTCGAAGAAAGGAGTGCCTTCCAGCTCGGGATGCTTGGCTGGCATCGCTCGAGTCGCTCCTTTGCGATGCACCCATTCGATCTGATCGCCCACGCGTTCGCGACGAGCAATATTGTGGCTGATGAAGTAGACCAACTGCCCGCGGGCCCCTGGGAAGACCTGTTGGAAGGCTTCGAGCACTAGCTGATTAATCAAGAGATGATTGACGGTCGCAAAGTTAGCGCCAATGGCCATGTCGCAAAGATATTGAACGGCTTCTGGCGAACCGATTTCCGCGTAGACCAGATCGGGATCGCCACCAGGAAATGCGGTTCCCGTTTTCTTGAAGCGAGCCTTGAGATTAGAAAACTGATGCGTTGCCAAAGTGTGCCCGAGGCCTCGCGAGCCACAGTGCGAGAGAAAGGCGACCTTTCCATGAGCTAATCCGAACTTCTCTGCAACGTTTTTAAGCGCAGGATCTTGAGAAAGGCTGACCACTTCGCATTCTCCAAAGTGATTGCCGCCGCCGTAAGATCCTAGCTGAGAGGACTGCTGTCCGAACTTATGAAGCTTCTCGCGAATCAGCTTCTCCATCCGAAGCTGCAAGGTATCGATCGAGTTATCGGGAGCTCGATGGGCTGAATCTTCACAACGATCGGCCCAATCTCCAGGGATGCCCAACTTGCGAAGCACATTTTTCGACGCTCCTTCAGTCGCAACCGCAAATCCAAGTCGTTCGTCGATGCGACGCCCCTTCGGCACATCGCGACTGCCTCGACCTGCTCCAGTCGGAATTCTCTGACAGATCGCTTTGATCAGCTCGCGACGTACCTTGCGATCCTCGATATCACTCGCATCGACTTCGGTTTGCAACAAGCTCATCGAACACTTGATATCGACACCGACCGGACCGGGATAGATGTGCGAGGCCGATGTCATGACGCAACCCACCGGGGCGCCATAGCCCAGATGTGCATCGGGGTTCAGCACAAGTCCCGAAACACCGGGGGCCAGCCTTGCATTGACAGCTTGTTGCAAACAGTTGTCGTCGAATCCATCGATAATCTGATCGTTGGCTATCACCGTAATTGGCGAAACGGAATCACCCAGGTCCAACAACGAAATGCCGGACTGCTCTTCGCGAAGCAAGCTTTTGTAGCCAGACTCTTTGCTTTGCCCGACTGTTTTTTTAGACTTGGATGACATCGTAACACTCGAACTAGTAACTTAGAACTCACGGAGAGAATACAACGGCGAGCCCCCAATCGTGCTCCTAGGACAGCTCGAATCAGTCGAGGTTCGCGAAATCATAGGTGAGCGGTTTTTCTTCCTCAACTCTCCTCGCCCCGCTTCGGGGAGAGGAGTCGGAGGTGAGGGGTTCTTCACGACTGAGTTGTTGGACACTTATTGACTCATGACTCGTCGGCGAATGTCGCAACGAACGTGCTGAAGGCCTAGCCGAAGGAAGCGACCGAAAGGTCGGGTAGACAACACTAGCTAGCTGTAAGCCAGCGTTGTTTGACACGGAGCGACCACTAGTCGAGAAACCTCAATCTTGCTGGTAGAGAAGCCTGATCGTTCTCCAAAGAAACTCGATTTCTTCGACTGGCAACGCGAGGACTCTGGTTCAAAGTCACGCGTTGCCAATAAGAATACTGTCGGTCGAAAAGCAGTTACTAGCTACTTGTTGTTGGTAAGCATAAACTGCCCTGGAATCAACTCATGTACGGCTCCACGGGGCAAAACATCGTGAGAAAGTATGCGGCTAGCACCCACGAAGTAGGT
>CAUJKA010000461.1 GCA_963204965.1 Planctomycetota bacterium
CGAAGTGGAGCGAATGGAAAGCACTTTTGCTACTGCATCGACGTCGGCTCTTCAGCTTCGACGCGACTTTCGCTTTCATCCCCTGACATTTGACTTTCGTGCTTCAAGTGGATTTGGCCAGTTTGGCCATACGATCGATTCCACGGGCAACCGATTCTTCTGTACTAATCGCAATCCAATCATCGCCGCACCGATCTTGCCCGAGCAATTGACTCGCAACTCGCAGATTGTCATTCCCACTGATCAATACGATGTCGCGGCATCAGGTGGCGACGCTCTGGTCTATCCGCTGGTCGAAATGCGCAGCAATTACCTCTCGCACGCTGGTTCGCATACCGCCGCGTGTGGAACGACTGCGTACACTGGCGACCTACTTGGCCCACAGTTCGTCGATAGTGTGATGGTTTGTGAGCCGATTGGCCACTTGATCACGCGATCGACAATTCAGCCTAGCGGATCAACTCTGAAGGCAACTCGGGCGCGGCCCAAAGCCGAGTTTCTTGCTTCGACCGATACTTGGTTTCGTCCAGCCAGTCTTGCAAATGGACCCGACGGCGCGATCTACGTTGCCGACATGTATCGCTTGTGGGTCGAGCATCCCAAGTTCTTACCGCCAGAGATCGCCGCAAAGTTGGATTGGCGAGCTGGTGAGGATCGCGGACGAATCTGGCGAATCGTACCGGAGTCGACAGCAAACGATTCTCAACGTGCCAAAGCGAAAGGCAAATTCGAAACTCCTACGACAACAAGCGACCTAGTAAAACTGCTTGAACATCCGAACGGATGGCATCGCGAACTTGGTCAGCGATTGTTAGTGGAACGCCAAGCAAAAGAAGCGGTCGAGTCCATTCGTACAGTATTGCGAGTTGACCAGCGTTGGGGTGCTCAACGCGCTCTATGGACTTTGGATGGACTGAACGCTCTCGAACCCACCGATGTTTCTAGCGGCTTGCGCTCCGCTCATCCCAACGTGCGCAAAGATGCTGCGGGACTTGGCGAGCGGTTTGTGAACATAGCTGATATCGTTGAATTGGTAACCAAAGCCACGACGGACTCCGATGCCTCGGTGCGAATGCAAGCTGTGCTGACTTTAGGCGCCGTACCTTCGCACGTTCCCGTTAACAAGAAAGTTAATGGACTCGTGCTGCCGCAAAAGCAAGAGACTGAAATCCAATCTGCTTTGGCTCGCGTTGCTGCGGTTGATACGGACGATGCATGGATTGCAAACGCCATACTATCGGCGACACAGGGACGCAGTGAAGCGACATTGGCTGTACTGATCTCCAAGGCCACTAGCGGCACGCTGGATGCATCGCCCAACACGCTGCGGTTGATGCGCGAGCTTGCTTCGGTCCTCGCGGCATCTGGTGACGTGGACAGATTAGGCGCGTTGCTGGATCTGATCGGAAATGGAAAGGACAGTGATCGCTGGTGGCAATACGCTTCGCTGAGCGGTGTAGCTACGGGACTTACAAAGTACAAAGGCACAAACTACGCAAGTTCGTTGGCTTCTCTACTAGCTAAGCCTCCCAAACAGTTGCAAAAATCGATTCCTAAGATCATTGACCGGATCAACGCAGCCTCAAAGGTAGCGATGAATCCAAAAGCGACTGAACCCGATCGATTGAGCGCTATTGAAATGCTTGTCCATCTTCAGCGAAAGCAATGGGATCAAGCCGCAGCGGAACTTTTTAAACCCGAGCAATCGTTAGTCGTTCAGTTAGCAGTGCTAAATCAAATGCGAACGATGACCAGCGTTGAGAATGCGCTGTTGGTCATCAACCAATGGCCGCAACTGGGGCCGCAATTACGTACGCAAGCCATACCATTCTTGTTGCAGCGTAAGGAGAGTTCCAAGTTGGCTCTTCAAGCAATGCAAAATGGCAAGATCAACTCTGCCGTAGTCAACATTGATCAACGAGCGATTCTGTTGGCTCATCCAGATCCGGAGATTAAGGAGCTGGCTAGAACGGTGTTTGGAAGTGGCGTATCCCCAGATCGCCAAGAGGTCACGCGGCAATACCTGAGCGCCCTGCAAGTAAATGGCGACGCGAAATCTGGGCAACTGGTCTATGATCGGATCTGTGCAGCTTGCCATCGCTTTAATGGTCGAGGCCACGAGGTTGGCCCAGACATCAGCGACACTCGCAATCGTTCGCGAGAGGCGTTGCTGTTGGACATTCTAGACCCGAATCAAAAGCTTGAGCCCAAGTACACCGCCTACCAAGCTCTGACAGTCGATGGATCACTATTTCAAGGTGTTTTGCTTTCGGAAACGCCAGAAGCCGTTGTACTACAATTGGCGGAAGGCAAGCAGCAGACTATTGCGCGAGCTGATATTGAGCAGTTTCAAGCCAGCGGCAAGTCCCTGATGCCAGAAGGCGTCGAAAAAGAGGTTACGATCCAACAGATGGCCGATTTGATTGAGTTTCTCAAGCAATGATTAGCTGGAGTTTAACGCTAAAGAAAGGACTTCACGCTGAAATCGTCTGGGAAAAAAGCCTGCCTACAGTGGCGGAAAATGGCATTCCGGCAATAATTGGCGGTCCTGCGACGATCCAATTTTGACACTCCTCGAATACTGTTCAGAAACAACCGACGATGAGCTCGATAACTTACAAGGATAGCGGAGTAGATCTGGAGCTCTACGAACAGGCGATGCAAAAGCTGCCTCGTTTGATGCATCGCACCTTCAGCCCTCGCGTGCTCCGCAATGATGGTGGGTTTGCCGGCCTGTTTCAGCTCGACTTCAACTGCGCACTATTCTCTCGCAACTACAAACAGCCCATTCTAGTTTCGGGCACAGACGGAGTTGGTACAAAGCTTCGCGTCGCTCAGATGTTTGGAGCTCATGATACCGTTGGCATCGACTTGGTCGCGATGTGTGTCAACGATGTGCTTTGTTGCGGAGCCGAACCGCTGTTCTTCTTGGATTATGTGGCGATGAGCCGCGATAATCCGCCCATGCTAGAGCAGATCGTCAGCGGCATCAGCGAAGGTTGCGTTCAGGCTGATTGCTCCTTGTTAGGCGGCGAGACGGCGATTATGCCCGACCACTATCAAGGTGATGATTATGACTTGGCTGGTTTTTGTGTGGGTGTCGTCGAAAAGGGCCATTTGATTTCGGGGCAACACATTGCTGAAGGCGACGTGATTATCGGTATCGGCTCCAGCGGCTTTCACTCGAACGGTTACAGCTTGATTCGCAAGGCGGTCTTTAGCGCTGCTGGACTGAAGGTCGACGACTACATCGAGGACCTTGGGACCACGGTCGGCAAAGCTCTAATGACTCCAACGCTGATCTACGTCAATTTGACTCGCAAGATTCTGTCTCACTACAAAGTCAAAAACGTCGTCCACGGTATCGCGCATATCACTGGCGGTGGCTTGCTAGAGAACTCGGAAAGAATTCTGCATCCCAAAGTCGATCTGGTTTTCGAACGCGATACGTGGGAGATGCCTAAAGTCTTTCCATGGGTTCAAAAGCTCGGCAACATCGATCGTGAAGAAATGGACCACGTCTTCAATATGGGCTTGGGAATGGTCTTGGTCGTAAGCCCGTATTACGTGAACACGATTATGGAGATGGCTCAATCGCTGGGATATCGCTCCTCCGTGGTCGGTTCCGTACAAGCGGGAACGGGCAAGAGTCGCTGGAAGTAGTGACAAAAGAGCCAATCTGTCGGCTAAGGCAACCTGCATCGCTGCGATTTGGCGGGCGAGGCATGGACTTTGAGAGTTTGCGATGAATCAATGGCTCAAGTCAACGTTGCCCTACCTTGGACTTGCTCTCGCGCTGATCGTTATCACAGTCGTTTTCAGCCTCTTGAGTAAGAACTTCTTCCAGCTCTCGACGCTAACGACCATCGCGAATCAGATCCCCGAGCTGACCTTCGTCGCGATTGGGATGACGCTAGTGCTTGTCATTCGAGGCATCGATCTTTCTGTTGGATCGCTGCTCGCTCTAGCTTCAGCCATCATCGGTGTCATGATGGTCAGGTATCAATGGAATCTTGTGTCGTCATTGCTTGTCGCTTTGCTCGCCACGCTGGTTTGTGGAACGATCAGTGGAGCGCTCACGACGCTGCTGAGAATACCGAGTTTCATTGTGACGCTGGGAATGTTGGAGATTGCCCGAGGTGGAACCAAGCTGATTACCAACTCGCAGACCGTTTACATTGGCCAGCGAGTCGAGTGGTTTGGTGAACCAGTCCAAGGCCTTGGTGTTTCGCCTGCGTTTCTCGCCGCGGCCGTCGCAGTCTTGATCGCTCAGCTACTTCTGGTACGAACCGTGTTTGGTCGCTACTGCGTTGCAATTGGTACGAATGCCGAAGTCGTGCGTATGTCGGGCATTCGAACTTGGCCCTACACGATTGCCGTCTTTTCGATAAGCGGACTTTGCTGTGCCTTTGCAGCTTGGGCTCAACTTGGTCGAATGCCAACCTCGGACCCCAACGCGGCCTTGGGACTTGAGCTTTCCGCAATTGCCGCTTGTGTCATCGGCGGGACGAGTCTGATGGGCGGACGAGGAACAGTCATTGGGACATTCTTAGGCGTTCTGATCATTCAGACTCTTCAAACTGGCCTCGCCCAGATTGGTGTCCGCGATGAGAACAAGCAGATTATCACAGGAGCCGTCATTATCTTGGCCGTTAGCATCGATGCTCTGCGAAGCCGAAGTAGTGACGGTTGAGTGGCTTAGTAGGTCCTTATCTGCCGGAAAGGACCAGGCTTGGCATTGCTAGCTTAGAGGTTCGTGGTGCGGTGGAGCTGTTTCGAAGAAACGAGAATAGCCAGGAAAATCTCACGCGAAGGCGCGAAGCCGCAAAGAAGAAAGCGGTTCGCGGACGTCTCGTCCGCATTAAAGAAGAACGGGCGGGGACGCCCGGGCACCGTTAAGAGAACGCCCGCACACCACCAACCGATGTTGCGACAACTTGTGAAAAATGCTATCTAGGAGGAAAGAGAAGGCTTTTTCGAGATTCAAGGACGAACCCATGCCTAGCTTTTCTTTACAGTCACTAGCATCAATCGTTGGTGGCACAGTGGTTGGAGATAGTAGCGTACAAATCAACAACGCATTGCCTCAACGCGATGCAGTTGCCGGTTGCGTCACGCTCGCAGATTCAAGTCAACAGGCTGTGAAAGCTCAGCATACACCCGCTGCGGCGGTCGTTGTCGCTGAAGCCTGTAATGATTGCAGCTTACCGCAACTCATTGTGTCCGACATCCACGCTGCGTTTATCAAGCTTGTGCTGGTCTTTCGACCGCACGTTGTAGTCGATCGCTCCAACGATCCAACTCGAATCTCCGAAACGGCTGTCGTCGATCCATCGACCCAAATAGGTTCTGGAGTCCAAATTGGTGCGCGGGTGATGATCGGTGCAAACTGTACGATCGGGGAGCGAACTGTGTTGCATCCCGGTGTGACCATCATGGATCATTGCCAGATTGGCGACGACTGTGAGATCTATCCTGGTTGTGTTCTCTATCCAGATACAAAAGTTGGTAGTCGCGTATTGATTCACGCAAACGCCGTTCTTGGTGCTTTTGGTTTCGGTTATCGACCACAAAATGGCAAGCACGTGCGTACCGCACAACTCGGTTGGGTTGAGCTTCACGACGATGTTGAAATTGGAGCAGCCACGACGATTGATCGAGGCACCTATGGTGCGACTCGCATTGGTCAAGGCACAAAAATCGACAACCATGTTCAGATTGGACATAATTGTCACATCGGCGCACACAATCTCATCTGTGCACTGGTGGGTATCGCCGGGTCGTGCACAACTGGAGACTATGTTGTGATGGCGGGGCAAGTTGGCTTGGCCGACCATTTACACGTCGCCGATCGCGCCATGATTGGTGCTCAAGCTGGACTGATGAACAACGTGGGAGAGGGTGAAGTGATGCTAGGTACTCCAGCGATGCCACGAAGGCAGAAGTTCGTTGAGCTAGCCCACCTTTCCAAGCTTCCCGAAATGCGAAAAGAGTTCGCAGGGCTGATCAAACGAGTCGAGCAGCTTGAGAGTCAATCCAACACATCCACAATTCAAGAACGCGAAGCGGCCTAACGGATTTGAAAATGAATCAAGCCGCCTCCGTAGATACATCGTGCGCTTCAACCTCGTTGCGTGGTAAACGCGTCGGATTGATTGCAGGCTGGGGTAGCTTTCCGGTCGAAGTGGCTCAAAAATGCCTTGAGGAAGGTGCTGAGCTTTTTGTCGTCGGTCTGAACGGACACGCTGATCCTGTGTTGAGCCAAATGGCGACCGACTTCAAATGGATGGGAGTCGCCAAGCTTGGCGGACACATGCGCTTCTTCAAGAAACACGGCGTCGATCGAGTTGCCTTGGCGGGCAAACTCTTCAAAGATCGTCTGCTCTATCATGGAATGGGTTGGGTTGGCCTTCTTCCCGATTGGACAACTCTACAAGTCATGGGCTCGATCTTTGTCACTCGCAAGCGTAGCGCAGGCGATGATACGATTTTGAGCAGCGTTGTATCCGCTTTTGAAGGTGCAGGTATTACAATGATCCCAATCACCGAGATCGCTCCTCAATTGTTAATCGAAGAGGGTCAAATCGTCGGCAAGCGACTCAGCCAACCACAACAAAACGACATCCGCTTCGGTTGGCAAATCGCGCGGCAGATGGGTGGCATGGACATTGGGCAAAGCATCATTGTCAAAGATCAACTCGTCCTGGCAGTTGAAGCAATTGAAGGTACGGACGCACTAATCAGTCGAACAGGTAAACTCTGTCCTCGCGGTGGATTCACGTTAGTCAAAGTTGCTAAACCTCAACAAGACATGCGTTTTGACGTTCCTACGATTGGACCTCTGACAGTTCAGCGCATGGGTGAAGCCGGCGGAAAAGTCATCGCTGTCGAGGCTGGAATGACAATTCTCGTACAGCGAGAAGAAACCCTCGCGTTAGCTAAGCAGCTAGGGGTATCTATTGTCGCACTAAGCGACGCTAATGTGGGTGGCATAACTCTTGACAGTCGAGCACGCGCTGCTTGATCGAATATGTGGTTCAGACAGTCGTTTTTGATACTCGAAACTGACTGAAAATTCCGACGCTTGAGTGGCGATACAACCTCGTTCGTAAGCTACCGAATTCAAATGAAGTTCGTTATGCTTTCACTCTGAAAATGACTTCGAACCGAAGGTCAATTGCTTGACTCTTCAGTTCAGTTCAATTCGAGTCGCAATGAGAAACGAAGGCTGATCGAGCTAAATTCACGGTTACGAATACGTCCGCCGTCAGCACAGTGTTACCCCAACAACTTTGAATAATATGCCAGAGAAGTATGATGTCATCGTCATTGGAACCGGTCCCGGCGGCGAAGGTGCTGCGATGCAGGCAGCCAAGAGCGATAAGCGCGTAGCGATCTTCGAACGCTACATTCGAATCGGCGGCGGTTGCACTCACTGGGGCACCATTCCCAGCAAGGCACTGCGGTTCGCGATCTTCTCGACGATGGAAGCGATGCGAAACCCGTTGCTTCACTCGGCTGGAATTCACGTGAACCCAAGTATGGCCGAACTGCGGGCGAGCAGTCGTTCGATCATCGCAAGACAAGAGGACATGCGGCAGACTTTCTATGCTCGCAACAATGTCCCAGTAATTCATGGTCGAGCCAAATTTGTCAATGCTCACATTGTTGAAACTCCCGATGGCACTCAGTATGAAGCCGACAATTTCGTAATCGCCACAGGCTCGCGGCCCTACCGTCCACCCAACGTTGACTTCAAGCATCCACGCATTTTCGATAGCGATACTATTTTGGATTTGGTCGATCGCCCACAATCGATCACGATCTATGGAGCTGGGGTGATCGGCTGTGAATATGCATCGATGCTGCGCAATCTCTCGATCAAAGTGAACTTGATCAATACTCGTAACAAATTGCTTGAGTTCCTTGACGACGAGATCATCGATGCACTGAGTTATCACCTTCGAGATCAAGGTGTCTTGATTCGGCATGGCGAAACCATACGGCATGTCGAAGGAGTCGAGGACGGAGTTGTCAGTCATTTGGAGAGCGGCAAACAGATCAAGACCGACATCTTTTTGTGGGCCAACGGCCGCATGGGAAATGTCGAGGATCTGGGGCTGGAGAACATTGGAGTCACCCCAAACGAACGCGGCTTGATCAACGTGAACGAGAGCTTTCAGACTTCGGTACCCAACGTTTACGCAGTGGGCGACGTGATTGGCTATCCTTCGTTAGCGAGCGCCGCTTACATGCAAGGTCGCGCTGCGGCGATTCACCTAACGGGACATCAGGAGAACTGCATGACGCTGACCGATATCCCCGCCGGTATCTACACTAGCCCCGAAATTAGTTGCGTTGGAAAGACTGAGCGTGAGCTCACAGAGGCAAAAATCCCTTACGAAGTAGGGCATTCGCAGTTCAAGAGCCTCGCGCGAGCCCAGATTACTGGCCGGACAGTCGGAATCCTAAAGCTGCTTTTCCACCGCGAGACTCGCGAGATTTTAGGCGTCCACTGCTTTGGCGAGAACGCAGCCGAGATCATTCACATCGGCCAAGCGATCTACAAACAGCCGCCGCCGAACAACACGCTCGACTACTTCATTAACACGACCTTCAACTATCCAACCATGGCTGAAGCCTATCGCGTAGCGGCGCTGAATGGAGCCAACCGTCTGTTCTAGAGTTTCCTTAGGTTTTGAACGGCGCTTGTTTTGTGTTGCACTTTCGGCTCTTTCGCAACCCGAAGCGTTAGTTTTGAAGTTGTGCTGTTTCTGGGATTTCGGGCCGAAGGTCCAGCAATTTACATAGCCCAGCCCATCGGGCCCATCGGGCTGGGTAATCAAGCATGAGTATATTTAGGGCCAACGGCCCGACAGTTTGAACTCAAACCGTCGGGCCGTTGGCCCTTTCATTTCTCGCGCATTGCGTACCCAGCCCTGCAGGCTGGGCGTAGGTAAACGGACAGGGCTTCGCTCCTCTGGTGCGGCACATTCGTTATAACCGGCAAAGTTAGCTTCAAAAGACAAATCCGATTTAACAGCAAGGTCGAAAGGATCGCGTCGGTCTTGCGCCGAATAGTCTCTAAAGATCTCAAGCTTTACCAATTCGACTTCAATGCGGTGATAAACTTCCGCGGGCACTTTTGCGTCGAAGGTGCGTTGATGCTTGAAATAGGTCTTAGCTCATGTTGACTATCGTTGGCTTTATCGTGGTCTTGGGATCCGTGTTAGGCGGATTTACCATGGCTGGCGGCCACGTGGGCGCGCTGATTCACCCCTCTGAAATCGTGACGATCGGCGGCGCGGCTTTAGGTGCGATGATCGTGATGTCGCCTATGCACGTGCTCAAAGATCTCATGCATGGGATCATTGGAACCTTTAAAGGCAATCCGTTTTCAAAGAATGCCTATGAAGAACTCTTTAAGTTGTTGTATCAACTGTTTCGGAAGGCTCGTCGCGATGGACTTCTTGCGATTGAACCACACATCTCCAACCCACATGACAGCGCGATCTTCAATCGCTATCCAACCATTTCGCACAACCACCACTCGACTGAGTTTGTTAAGGGTGCGATCGGGCCGATCATTGACGGCAGCGTGAACGCACAACAGATGGAAATGCTTCTGAACGTCGAAATCACTTCGGCTGAAATCGCGCACCACGTGCCGACTAGCGTTTTATCGAAAACGGCTGACGGTTTGCCAGGCTTCGGAATCGTTGCGGCGGTTCTGGGTATTGTGGTCACGATGGGTCACATCGGTGGTCCAGTTGAAGAAATCGGTCACAGCGTGGGTGCCGCTCTTGTCGGTACATTCTTGGGAATTCTTGCGTCATACGGATTTATCGCACCGCTGGTTACCAAGCTAGAGCTCAACGGTGTGAACGAATCGAACTACTTCAAGACTATTGCGTTGGCTGTGACTTCGTTCATGAACGATATGCCACCTAAGGTAGCCATCGAAGCTGCTCGACGAGGCACTCCGCCAGATGTGCGACCATCGGCCGAACGCTTAGAAGAGATGCTTAAAGAAGTCGACGGCTACAACGATTAGTCGTTTGATGGCAGTTGAATTGTTCAGAAGTTCATAGGAAGTCAAAAGTAGGAGTTCAATCATGGCAGGCGGCGGCGGAGGTGCGTGGAAAGTTGCGTATGCTGACTTCGTAACTGCGATGATGGCGTTCTTCATGGTGATGTGGCTCGTGGGTCAAGACCAAGAGAAACGCACGGCGGTTGCCGAGTACTTCCAGGACCCATGGGCTCGATCCAGAGTCAATCAGAACCGCTCTCGCAATCCATCCATGCAGGAACAAAAGGCGGGCAAGACGCCGACTGAAAAGAAGTTCGACGGTAGCAATCCGCGCGAAGTTCCCCACGAGAATCCTGAAGCACCTAACGCGAAGCAACCCAAGCTGATCACGGTGCGATCTCCCGAACGAACAACAGTTGGTACCGTCGTGACCTTCGATGTGAATAGTACGGATATCAGCGAAGAAGGCAAGAAGAAGCTGAAGCTGGTAGTTCCGCAAATGCTCGGTCTTTCCAACAAGATCGACATCCGCGGCCACGTCTCTCCACAGATGGCGGCAACCGGTGGCAAAGATGAGATGCGTTTCTTATCCTACCAGCGTAGTAACGCAGTCATGAACTTCCTCGCCGAACAAGGCATCCAAGACGAACGCATGAGGATTAGCATCGCTGGCCCTCACGAGCCATTAGTGATTGAATCGCCAGATGCGGCCACAGACAAGAACTCGCGCGTCGAAGTGTTCCTGCTTTCTGAAACCGTGCAGCAATTTAAGCCAGCGGCGAACTAGATATCGCCAAACTAGAGTGCTGGCTTAGCAGGAAATCATGCCCCAATTATGCAGAAGGTCGCCGGTAGATTCAAACAGTCTACCGCCTGCGATTGGCTCGAGGTGAACTGTGGATTGCGGACCGAGCATAGAAAACTCGTCAACCGCCAATCATTGATTTGATGGATAAGGGCATGCCATACGCGAGCAACGCTTGCAGGTTTCGAAGTTGCGTGTTTTGGATTTAAGGCCGAAGGCCTGTCCGTTTACCTAGCCCAGCCTGAAGGGCCTGAAGGGCTGGGTACGAAATTCGCTATAAAAACAAAGGGCCAACGGCCCGCCGGTTTGCGTGCAAACCGGCGGGCCGTTGGCCCTCAACCTACTCAAGCTTCACATCCCAGCCCGATGGGCTGGGCTAGGTAAATCGCTGGACCTTCGGCCCGAAATCCCAGAAATAGCGCAACTTCAAAACTTACAGGCATGGTCAGGTTGAACTCATGTTGAGCACATCGAGCCTCGGAAAAAACTGCGTTGACGGACATTTTCTCCCTCTCTGCATTCAACCAGAATCAATTCATACGAGCAGCACGGCCAAAGCCGAAGGGACCATCAAACAACTGAATCGCTAGAAACAGTTTTGCGATATCGATCACCTTCCGGCTTTTCTCATCTTCAAGATACTTTGCGTCGATGCCTTTATCCCGCATTCTCTTGGCGTTCATTAGATCCAAAGGCGGATCATCCAAGAATCGCTTCAAATTCAAGCCCTTACCAGCATGTCTGTTTTCTCCGTCGATGAAGATCAGCAGACTGCTAGGGATCAACGATTCGCCCTTCAACAGACTCTCTAGTTCCGTCAACGCCCCCAACCAGGCGTCGACTTGCTGTTTGGTGATCGGTAACCCCAATTGATCGGTTTGCTTGGGGTTGGAAAGCCATTCAAAATCATTGTCCGTCTCGGCTCGAATATGATGCCATGTTTCACGGTTCAGTTCGCAGACCGAGATCAGTTGCAGTCTCGCTCGTCGCAATCTCGGTGGGTCCGCAATCGAGAGTCCGTCTAGCCAATTGGGGTCCTCAACTGCTAGCGATTTTTCGATCTTCGGAAAAAAATTCTCGACTCGTCTTTCGAATCCTGGCTCTTCATCGATCGCGCGATAAACATTGACCATCGCTGAAAGCAGATGGCAATAAGCCCGCAACCAGGCAACATCGCCGCGATCAAAGCTAATTCGAAACTCAGGATTCTGCTTTTGGAAATCGAACTGCTGACCGCGATTCATAGCCTTCAACAAATCGATCAGCTTTGTGCGTTCCTTGCCGACTGTGGTAAAGTCGAATTGAATCTCTGAAAGTCGTAGACTCATCTTGACGTTATCGTCTTTGATGCTGGCCAGCGTAACTTCAGCTCGGTTCAGATCTGTCGCGAAAGCGTCCAGGACTCGTCCCAACGCCCGATAGCTGATCGTGGAAGGATTGTCATTCTTGGGAACTGGCAGCCGCAAGAACATCATGCTCGAATTCTCGCTAATGGCTCCATACTCGTACAGTGACTGCCCGAAGTTCTCCACAGCCCGTAAGAACTGGATTACTCCTAGACCGAATCGCGCCGAATCGTCATTGGGACTTGCGTCCAGAGCCAGTAAAAGAGCTGTCTCACCTTCGGCAAATTTACCCTGATGAAGATAGCTCTCCGCCAGTGAAGGCGATTGGGTACTACCACTGCTAGCGGCTGGATCGTCTGAAGTGGTTTCGACTACAGCGCAGTCAGTGCCGACAAGTTCCGCGACCACGCAACTAGCGACTGCGGCTGACTTTACAAGTAATGGAATAGCAACGACGAAAAGCAGGAGCAAAAAGCCGCGTGTCATAATTGTGTTCCTCATATTCGTGACTCAGCATTCCCACAGTGTAACATGTCTCGCAGCCCGCAAAGTAGCCACGGATCATCGATCTCATTCTTACGCGTCGAGATTTTGTTGATTAGAATGCTAGCCCCCACCTAGCCGAGATCGTGCCGAGATCGATATCTTTGGCACGTCCAGCGATGGAACAACCTTCTCAAGATTTTGTTGGAGCGATCGCATGAAGTTTATGCACTTGATGGCGACAGTCACTGTTCTTCTTGGAATGCCTCTAAGCTATTCCCAAGAAAAGAAGTCTTTAATTGAAGCCGATGCCTCTGTAAAAAAGCTGGCCAGTGGAATGGCTTTTACGGAAGGTCCCGTATGGATACCTGCCAAGAAGATGCTCGTCTTTTCGGATATCCCCAACAGTCGCCTGATGCAATGGGATGAAGTTGGTGGATTGAAGGAGTTCCGTAAGAGCGAACAAGCCAATGGGAACATCTTGGATCTGGAAGGTCGACTGGTCAGTTGTCAGCACGCCGCACGCAATATCATCCAAATCGATAGTGAAGGTGCTGTAAAGGTACTTGCTGACAAGTATGACGGCAAGCGATTCAACTCGCCCAATGATGTTGCCGCTCGATCGGATGGTTCGCTGTGGTTCACCGATCCACCATGGGGCTTGAAAGAGACTGAGAAGCATGAGATCCCTGGGCACTGGGTTTATCGATTGGACCCAAGCGGCGAAGTGCATCCCGTCATCAAGGATCTGGCCATGCCCAACGGCATCAACTTTTCACCCGACGAAAGCCGCTTGTATGTTGCAGACACAGGCGGACACAAACGGCATCCAGACGCAAGCTTCCATGGCTTGCCTGGTGGAATTCACTGTTACGAAGTCCTTGCCGATGGATCACTCGGTCGCAAGCTTTTCGTCATCGACCACGGCAGTGACGGAATGACTGTTGATGTCGAAGGTAACTTGTATACGACGCATGATCGCAAGATCATGATTCACGATGCGCACGGCGAACTGATCGAGTCTATTCCCTTGCCAGAGAATCCCGCTAACGCAACCTTCGGTGGAGCGGACTACAAGACGTTATTCATCACTGCTCAAACTTCACTCTACAGTGTTCGCATGAAGAATGCTGGAGCAAAGCCGCCCAAGGCTAAGTGGTAGTCGACCAATTTATAGGTCGACCAATTGGTAGTTTTGAAAGGAACAGCAGCTCGCCGAATGAGTCTTAGAACTCATCGCACGTTGATCGTCGTTCGAGTGGCTGAAACTTTTCGAAAATAATCTGATTCGCCGATCGCAAGCCAATAGTCTTGCGATTGGCCTTCTCCGAGTAGCGAATGTCGTGGCAGGCTTGAAAGCCGGAATACTCGACCGTGTAGTGAACCACCACTTGAGTCTCCGACAATTCGATACGGTCAATGGAGATCTTATCCACCTGCGATTTGCGATCGTAGTAGTCTCCTGTTAGATCCAGTGCATCTCGAAAATCGTTCCAATGCTCGTTCAAGTATGCTTGGGACTGTTCGACCGATAGTCCCTCGGGCAGATTGATTGTGATTCGAGTCGACAAATTTCTCTCCAGCTTGGTGTTTGAAAATGCAACGCTGCTTAGAAACAGGCTAAATTGCTACAACTTAAAGTAGCCTGCGGTAGCTTGTTTCGATCGATCGGATAGGTTGCCCTGATAAGCGATCACCATTGTTGGAGATCGAGTCTATCAACCAGCATTTGCCATCGATTGATTAATGTACTTGTTTCGCTCGCAAATTGTTGTCGCTCGACAACTAGCCACTGCAGCCACTGCATCGCTGAGAGTAGAGTCGACGCTTCATCCAACAGTTTGTATCGGTCTAGCACCGCATCTTGATTTTGTGACTGTTTTCCGAAAAGCAGCAGGCCTGAATCTTTCCTAATATTGACCTCGTCCATCAAACTAAAATACGCGAGCAGCATTTCGTGCCGCGAGTTGCGATCCATGGGCCTAAATGATCCGAGTAAACGGACTAGGTCGACGAGCGGCTCGTCCATGCGCGCGGCCCCAAAATCGATTATTCCAGTAACCTTCCCGTTCTCGAACAGCACATGCTCGTTATGAAGATCGCGGAGCACCCAAAACAGATCCAATGGAACGGTCAAGCGCTTAAGTTCTGCTTCCACTCGCGACGACAACGAATGGAAGTGCTTGAGAGTATGGCTGGCCAGAGTTCTAAGTGGCTCATCGGCGCGTTCAACACTCAGCTTGAGTTCGGTTGTTCGAACTTGAAAGCGCTGTAACATCTCGATGCGTTGAGTCACCGCGGGCGAACTGCCATACTGACACTTCCAGGATTGTGAAGTTGCGTGCATTTGAGCCACAGCTTGTATCGCCGCTTGCCCCAGTTCTAAGGTAACCGCCGAGGCACTTACGGGAGCCCCAGGAAGCCAACTGGACAACTCCCAAAGGTGATCTTGAGTCTTCAGAAACGTCGCTCCTTCCATCGTTCGCTCGATCTTGGCGATAAAGCAGTGCGATGTGCTCAATTCACCTTGGAATTGATGAAGTTCCGTTAATCGCTGTGAAGTGATCGCGGTTTTAGGCCATGCTTTCAAACACAGTGCTGTGCTTGGAAGTTGCACCTGCAAAACTTGCGAACTGGACAGACCTTCGGCAATCGGCTTGAATTGGCTTGACTGCTGCAATGCCAGCCAGGCTTGTCGTACTTCAGGAGGAATGATCATTGAGTAAGAATGGGTGAGTTGAACGTTTCGAGCAAATTAGGCCTTAGGTTAAGCTGGTCTAGGCCAGTCGGTTGGTGGCACTTACAATGTTGATTCCATGGTGAATCACGAGTCTCATCCAAGAAGTTGATCTCTACTTCGAAATGATACGATTCGGCTGCGGTTTCACGGAAGCGGATTTTCTTTATGCGGATGCTAAATTCTATGCTCACGCGACTTATTCTAGGTACATCAATTGGATTCGTCCTTCTATTTTGTACGGCTAATTCGTTTGCTAACGACGATTGGCGAACGGACGTCGGAAAACTTCTGCCAAGCGAAACGGTTGCTGGTGAGAAATTCTCGCTATCCGCAGACACAAAGTTCCATGTGCTTGTGTTCCTGGGTGTAGAGTGCCCTGTGGCGCGGCAGTACGGAGCAAAGCTGCAACCTCTTGCCGATCAGTTTTCAGGTAAGTCGATTCAGTTCATTGGCGTCAACAGTAATCCACAGGATTCTTCAGCGGAAGTTGCTAAGTTTCAACAAGAGTTGAAGATAAACTTTCCGATGCTGAAGGACTCGTCGCAATTGCTGGCCAAGCGATTTCAAGTCACGCGAACGGCAGAAGTCGTCCTGATTGATTCCCAAGGTGAAGTCCGCTACCAAGGTCGCATCGACGATCAATACTCGCCGGGGGTCGCTCGCGGAAAAACCACTTCCCACGATCTCCGCGAGGCAATCGCAGCAGTAGTGGATGGCAAGCCTGTGGCGAATCCGAAAACGATTCCAGTCGGTTGTGTGATCACGTACAAGAAGGAAGCCGCCGCCAATCCAAAGTTAACCTTCACCAAGGACATCGCTCCTTTGTTGTATCAGAACTGCTATGAATGCCATCGATCAGGCGAGATTGGCCCGTTTGATATCTCGGACTACGAAGATCTTCAAGGTTGGGGAGAGATGATCGTTGAGGTCATGGATCAGAAGCGCATGCCTCCCTGGCACGCAGACCCTCAACATGGATCGTTCAAAAATGAACGCAAGCTTCCCGATGGTGTGTTGGCTGCTGTACGGACTTGGGTTGAAGAGGGAATGCCTTACGGGAACCCAGCCGACCTACCAACCAAGCCCAAGTACGTTGATGGTTGGCGATTGCCCAAACAACCCGATGTTGTTCTCCAGATGCGAGAAAAACCGTATCGCATTCCAGCCGAAGGCGTCGTGGACTACCAGTATTTCGTCGTTGATCCCGGGTTCACAGAAGACAAATGGGTATCAGCTTCACAGATCATTCCCGGAGCAGCCAGCGTAGTCCATCATGCCATCGTCTTCGTACGCCCACCGGATGATGGTGAGTTCATCGGGATCGGTTGGTTGAACGCCTACGTACCTGGTCAGAAGCCTGTCGTCTATCCCGATGGTTTTGCCCGGCGCGTACCAGCCGGATCTAAGCTGGTCTTCCAAATGCACTACACACCCAGTGGAACAGAAGCATTTGACGTTTCGAAAATAGGGATCAACTTTGTCGAGCCTGAGAAGGTCAACCATCAGATCTTTACCACGATCGCCATTGATCAGGACTTCGAAATTCCACCCAATACTGCCAATCACATTGTGCACGCAGATATGTGGCAAGTCGATTCGCGGGCTCAACTGTTGGCCATTTCGCCGCACATGCATCTCCGCGGCAAGTCTTTCGAAGTCTTTGGAAAGAAGGCTAGTGGAGTTGAAACGATCCTGAAGGTACCTCACTACGATTTCAATTGGCAACACACCTATGAGTTGGCTCAACCACTGCCTGTCGAATCATTCGATAGCATCAGCATTGAAGCTGTGTTTGACAATTCCAAGGACAACCCCTTTAACCCGAACCCCGACGAGTATGTGATGTGGGGCGATCAGACTTGGGAGGAGATGACTCTCGGCTACTTTGATGTCGCCATTCCCTTCGATCCCAATGAAGACAAAGCCACTCGATCGAAGCGAAGGACCGCAGGACCGATGCGTCGTGGAAATCGCGGCAAGGAATCCTCCGAGGTAAACGATCAAGTTCAGGCCTACGTCCAGCAGATGCTCACGCGTTACGATTCAAATAAGGATGGCGAGATCTCGCGAAAGGAAGTCTACGGAGTATTCCGAGACTTCGGATACTGGCAAGTCGATCGCAATAGCGACGACAAGATCACTCGCGAAGAACTCGAATCGGCAGCCAGGGGAAGACGTGGAATCTAACCAGCAATACTACCACACCTTTACTGCTCGACTGTTCTCCAAAGTCGGTAACCATCCCTGGATTTGCTTGTGTGTGTTCCTTGGGATGAGCGTTTTGGCCGGGATGGGCTACGCAGATCCCAACTGGCCGCTACGAGTTCAAAGCTGGGTGACAGGCAAATCAATCAGCGATTTGGAGGGTACTGAATCCACCAATAACCCGCTGAGGCCACGACGCTTCCGTGGTTCGGGTGGCGGCAATGGAGCGTATGGACGATCAGATACTCTGTTAGTAATCGAGTCCGATCAGCTCTTCACCTACGAAGGCGCTGAGACGATGCGCGATATCGTCGACGAACTTGAGTCGATGCCCACGATCGAGTCGGTGACTTGGATGGACAACGCTCCACCACTGAACATCTTCGGATTGCCCGAGCCGGTGGTGCCTCGAGGCCGCGCGTCGGAGCAGCGGTTCAAGGTTGCCGAGCAAAAGGCTATCGACAATCCTTTGATCATCGGTCAGTTGCTTTCGGACGATGCCAAGACAACTGTCATGGCAATCGGCTTCAACTGGGTGTTCGTGCAGGAAGATGAAGACTGCACCACTCGGATCGTCGACGCAGCTAAGCGAGCTCTGGCAAAACATCCTGATGTTCAGATGCAGTTTTCTGTGACTGGACAGATTCCCATTCGATTAGTGCTGGTAGCCAATCGAGCGGCCAACGAGTTCAAGTTCCAAATGATTGGCTACGGAATCATCTTAATCATGGCAATCATTTTGTTTCGTGGATTGACCGTCGTTATGGTGGTCGCTCTCGCGCCGGTTTCTGGAGTGCTTTGGACGTTGGGTTTTCTACGCTACTTTGACCTGCAAGACAATCCATTTAGCGATGTGATTGTACCAATTCTTGTGAGTTTGGTCGGCTTTACAGACGCTGTGCACATGATGGTTTTCCTGCGCGGACGGTTGCAGCAAGGCGAACATCCAGTCCTAGCCTGTCGCAATATGCTGGCTGCAGTTGGACTGGCGTGCTTCCTGACTTCGCTTACAACAGCGATCGGTATGGGATCGTTGATTCTGGCTGAAAACGAGATTGTGCGCGAGTTTGGTTGGGCTTGTGTGATCGGCGTGACTGCCGTTTGGATCTCGGTGATGATCGTGATACCGTTAGCGTGCTACACACCATGGGCCACTTGGCTGGTGAAGGGAGCAGAGAAGGGGCACATCGAACGCAACTTGAATTTCTTCAGCGGTGGAGTTCGAGCGGTGATGAATTACCCGCGCGCTGTCAGCTATTTTTCTTTTGCGCTGTTGGCCATTTTAGTCGGAATCTCATTGCAACTTCGGCCAGATGATAAGACATCTGATGTTCTACCTACCGACAGTGAGGCGAGAACGACGCTGGCGAAGCTCGATAATGCACTCGGCGGTCTGGATCAATGCACAGTTGATGTTCGTTGGTCGGAGATGGACAAGCCACTCTCGCCGGAACAGGTCGCCACTCTAATCAGCTCGATTGACCAAGTACTGAAGGAAGAACCGCTGATTGGTCACCCGCTATCGCTTTGTCGATTGTTGCGAGCAATGCCTGGTGAAGATCCGCCAGAGGAGAAAATGTCGATGATTGAATTGTTGCCTCCTCCGCTGAAACTGGCCGTATACAACCCCGAGGATCAAGAGGCCCATGTACGATTCCGCGTTAAGGACTTGGGAACGGCGACCTACAAGCCGATTTTCGAACGCATCGAAGGCAAGTTCAACGAACTAGCCAAGCAGTATCCCAAGTTGGAAATCGAGCTAAACGGCGGAACTGTTTGGAAGTGGCGTAACTTGTACAAGATTGTGATCGATCTGCTTAAGAGTCTCTTGTCCGCTTCAGTGGTGATTTTTGGAGTCATGGCGATCGCCTTCAAGTCGTTGAGAATCGGTTTGATTTCCGTCATTCCCAACATCTTGCCGCTAGCGGCTGCGGCTACAACACTCGTGATTCTAGGTAAACCGCTGGAGATGGTCAGCGTATGTGCTCTGACGATCTGTTTGGGCATCGCAGTCGACGACACGATCCACTTCATCACTCGATACCAAGAGGAACAACGTGGCGAAGGGACTAGGCGGGAACGCATCGAACGCGCGTTTCAGGGTGTAGGCACTGGCTTGATCATGACCTCTGTCGTACTGGTCGCTGGCTTTAGCTCAGTGTTAATTAGTAGCGTGCCCGATCACAGAACGTTTGCTCAGATGGGCGTAGTGACTTTGATCACAGCTCTGATATGCGATCTGTTTCTTTTGCCCGCTCTTCTTAGCGTCTACGACAAAGATGCGAGTGATCCTGGAAAAATTGAGAGCTAACTTAGCCGTGCTGGAGTGAATGAAAATGAACCAGTGTCGCGAAAGGACTTTCTTACATCACAGCTTTCACAACTCGGAAGTGCGACTTGTACTTTTTCGAGTTGCTCTGAGTGTTTTAGTCGCGTGCGTTGCTTCGATGGCCTTAGCTCAAGACGACCCGTTCAATCCAAAACTTCGCAAGAAGAATGCGGGAGATGAGCCCGTGCGAGCCAAGGTTCATAAGCTGACGCGAGACGAGTTTGCCTCGTTGCCAGACGTTCGTACCTTTCGCGAACAGCCGTCCGATCAGTTTCTGATCGACTGGAAGTTCCTGCGAACTGGGCATCCTTACATGGGAACTGGGACGCTCAAGCCCCACACAGGCGCGCATTTGAACTTCACGCTGCCTGATCGACTGCTTGACCCTAAACAACCGGGAAGTTATCCGCAGATCTATGCTGTCGCCAATGGAATTGTTACTAGGGTCGACGAGGCGTTTAGGTTACGGCCAGTGTACTTTGAACAACTGGGAACGACTCGCGCCAACCTTCGTTATGGCGTCGATATTACATTCGCTCGTAACGGTGATCAACCTGTTTCGTTTCACTACAGCATCGAGCCGATGGTGGATCCGGGAGACGAGAACTTCTATCGTCCCTTCTTAAAGGTCCAAGTTGGTCAACCTGTGCGCAAGGGAGATGTCATCGCGACGATGTATTTGCCGCCCGACCCGCGCGATGCCGGGAATTCGCACATCCATTTCAATCTGAATTGCGGCCGCAACTTCCAGTCGCCTAGCATTTTCAGCCAGTCGGTTGAGAGACAGTTCGCGGCGACTTGGGATTCCAGTCGCCTGAGAGAGGATTGGCCAATTCCGGCTTGCATGGGTTACAAGTTGGGGTCAACCGAAGACCCTTTTGTTGCTGCTGCTCCAGATTAATGTTGCGCGTTGTTCTTAGGGCCGAAGGTCCCGGTATATCCTCTGCCGGTGTCGAAGGCACCGGACAATGAGAATTTTGCAGGAGTTAGGCCCGAAGGGTCGACATACAATACTGATGTATCGCCACCTTCGGGGCTCAATATACTGGGCGGCCTCAAACCGGGGCTTGTCAGCCCCGGCATAGGATGAGTCGGCACTTCGTGCCTATAAGCCCACCTTCAAAACTAACGATTGGGGTTGGAATTACTCGGAATTACAACCTTTGACCGATCACGCCACGTTGACACCCATTGGATGGGGCAAAATCCGCAAATGGGCAGCTCGTTCGGCTAGCGATTCTTGGCAAGCTATAATAGAGTTAAACGATCTCAACCAAAGGAGTCCCTGCTGTGCGAATTTTGGGTAAACCGCTTTCTCGACGAACGATCTTACGAGGTCTAGGAACCGCCATTGCTCTTCCGATGCTGGATGCAATGATGCCTCGATCGATCGCTGCCGACAACAAGCCCGGGCCGCTCAGATTGGCATTCCTGTACGTACCCAACGGCAAGCACATGCCGAACTGGACTCCCGATAAAGTTGGTGCGGACTACGACATCAAGCCCACCTTACAACCCGTAGCTCACCATAAGAACTCGATCAACGTCCTGACGGGGCTGACGCTTGATGGAGCACGAGCTCACGGTGACGGTGGCGGCGATCATGCTCGAAGCGCTGCATGTTTCCTAACTGGAGCTCACCCTCGCAAAACCAATGGGGCCGATATTCAAAACGGAATCTCCATCGATCAACTGATCGCTCAAAAAGTCGGCGACCAGACTCGCTTTGCTTCTCTGGAGCTTGGCCTTGAAGGTAGCGCACAATCTGGAGATTGCGATAGCGGTTACAGTTGTGCTTACTCGTCGAACTTGGCTTGGCGCAATTCAACCAGTCCGATCGGTAAAGAGCGCGATCCAGCGGCGGTATTTGATCGACTGTTTTCATCCGGCGATGACAAGTCCGACAAGAAGGTCAGCCAGCAGCGTCGCAGTCACCGCAAGAGTGTTCTAGATTTCGCGCTGTCCGATGCGAAGCGCTTGCATGAGGAGCTTGGTGCGGCCGATCGAAGAAAGCTTGACGAATACCTTTACGCAGTTCGCGATATCGAAAATCGGATGGTCCGCAGCGAGAAATTGCAAGTCGGTGAAAACGGTGTTCCGCAGTACCAACGTCCCGCCGGTGTGCCTCGCGAATTAGACGAACACTGCCAATTAATGTTGGACATGCTGGCACTGACGTTTCACACCGACAGCACGCGCATCGCCACCTTTATGTTTACCAACGAAGGTAACAATTGGGGCTATCCACAATTGGGAGCCCCCGAAGGGCACCATGACCTTTCTCACCATGGTAAGAGCGAAGAGAAACAAGCTAAGATCGCTAAGATCAATCTCTTCTACGTTCAGAAGTTAGCCTACTTCTTGGATTCATTGAAGAGCATCCGCGAAGGCGACAGCACCGTTCTCGACAACAGCTTGATCGTATACGGCAGCGGAATCAGCGATGGTGATCGACACAATCACGACGACCTGCCAATCCTCTTAGCAGGTACTGGAGGAGGTCGCGTCAAGAGCGGTCGACATCTCAAGTATTCCAACGAGACTCCGCTTTGCAATTTCTACGCCTGGGTTCAAAACCAGTTTGGAATCGACGACAACAAATTCGGCGACTCCAACGGTGTGCTCAAACAGCTCGGAGGCTAAACTCCGCTGGACCGTGGTGTGACAATTGCCGTAATAATTTTCCTACCACGAAGACCACGAAGGAAATCAGCGCAACTCTGAAACGAATTCCATACAGACATCAGTTCAGTCATTATTCCTCACTGAGCTGGCCGCGCTGGATAGCGGCATCTCGTTCTTTGAAGATTGCCATTGCTGTGAGCATTCGAAGGAATCCCAGCTTGCGATAGAAGCCTTCTTTGCCTGGGACTGAGTAAAGGATTATCTTCTTGTGATCTTTTGAGTCGTCGACAAGGCGGCTGACAATCTCTTTGCCCAGTCCAGTGCCTTGATACTCCGGCAATACCGCTACATCGCAAATGTAGGAGCAATCCGCGCCGTCGGCTAACGCTCTGCCTGCGCCGACGAGTTTTTCGCCATCGCGAACCAGCCATTTGTACCGACTGTTTTCAAAGACAGTTTTTAGCGCCGCAGCACTCTTAATTCCCAGCGGAGCGAGACGATACAGAGTTTCAAGCTCCGACCAATCAAGCTCGGAAGTGTTGTTCGACCATGAGATCACCACTAGTAGTCCTTTCGTGAGGCCAAACGCTGCCGATAACTCTGCCCGACTGGTTGAGTTACGTCGCTCAACCGGCCCGACAAGAGCTAAGTGTTCATAGCACTGTTCATAGCACTATTCAATTCGGCACTTCGTGCGTTCCGCGATGCTGTAGTTTACAGCGGTAGAAAGTGAACATCAATTAGAGTGTGTTTTCCACTGCTCGCCAATCAGCTGGGCTCTATCTGGTGACCGGTTGCACGTTGCGCCAAGCTTCAAAGATAGACATCAGCCGACTCTACCGGAGAGCGACTAACGTTCCAATTCTTGATGGGAGTCAATAAGATCAATATCGGGAATTGAAGTCATGCCCAGTTGCCGGAAAATGTTAAGGCATTGCACACGATGATGAGTCCCGTGATTAAAAATGTGAAGCAACACGGCGGACCGCCTGAATCGAAGCGTCCCTTTTCCAAACTCAGGGTTATCAAACGAATCGATGATGATCTCATCCAACCGAACTTGATTTGAGACAGAAAGAATCGTCTCAAGCTCAGTCCATGCCCCAACAAATCGCGCATAAATTTCATCCAGCGATCCCACTCGTGTATCGTACTCGCGTAACGATCTCTGTTCGCAATGGTCAATCCACCAATCCATTCCCCCGGCGATATGAGCGAGCGTCGCTCGAAGCGAGCCAATACCGATAGGGAACTGCCTGTCGAGTTCGGAATCGGTCAGCTTCCTACAGGACTCAATAATTCGATCAGTGGCCCAACGATCGAATCTTAACAAGATCTTCAACGGTTCAATTTCCATAAGTTTCGCTGCTCCATTAAGGTCATTTTAATTGAGTCCGAAACGCGGCAGTTCGAAGCACGTGTGCATGAACTCATTTCGGCCAATCGCGAGCGCTTCGCGTGAGCTTTTCGTCTAGCGTCTCGATCACTGCATACACAAATCGGCATCGCTCTTCGTTCAAATGTAACCGACTACCGATTGTCTTGTCAGCCCAGCCGCGCGCGCTTCCGCCGTCCTGGTCAAACTCTTGCGCCATGGCCGTCCAGTCGCACACCATTTCGATCAAGTCCACATCCGTCATGTCATTAGCGTCTGGGTGGAACTCTGGGTGATGGCGATTTGATGTAATGTGATGCTTGATCGCGTCGCGGACTTGCGCTTCCATCCCGTCTGGATAGTTGAACAGTTCGCCAATACGCCGACAACGATGATATTCCGTCAGCCAGATATAAGGCACTCGTTCTTCTAGACCATATTTAGAAGCGTCATGAAGCCGAGCGCGTTCTTTGAGCTCTTCGGCATGCTCAGCCACGGCAGCCATCACATTCAGGCATCGACGAACGCGGTCAATGTGCTCTTGGGTACGGCACTCGTAGAATGCAATCATCTTGGCAGTTGGTTGAATTTCTGGCATTCGTTGATCTACTATTGCTGTTTGTCCTAAGCTGACTGGAGTTGCACTGGATTTGTGTCCAACGCGGCTTTCGCCCAAAACTTGTTTGCCGCAATCTCCGGTGATGGCTGCGATTGTGGATGCTGCCAAGTGACTTGATCGTCAATAAAACCTAGCAGACCTTCCATGGGAATCAATAGACCATCCAGCAACGGCGTTGGTCCAACTTTACGAATTCATTTCATTACTATTCTATTTCCAGCCATCGCAAAAAGGCATTGATGTTTTTCCAACTATGGACGATTGAGTGATCCGCGAACACCACGATTTCGGTATTGCATACAGTTAAAGCTAGATGAAAGCAGTAGTAGTCAATGTGTTCGAGTTGAGGCTCTAAGCAGAAGGGCACAAGATCAGGGGGCAAGCCAGATTTCCAAGCTCTACTCATTTCCTCGATAGAGACTGAGACGAAACCAGGATTAATTCTTTTGAACCAATCCGACTCGAGTCTTTGACGCAATGATGGCAACGCAATCCGAAACCATTCAGGTGCAGCGAATGCGAACTCCTGTTCGGCGGCAGCTAAGTCTTGCATGCGAATTGTTAATTCCTCCCTTCGTCGACGAACGATAGCCGTCACCAACTTCACGCCTACCAGAACTTGAACTATTCACAGCCTGTTTCGCTGCTTGGCTCGTTCCGCTCTAGGCTTGAAACGTCTCTTTGAACTGCCGGCCACCGTGGACTGTTACCTGGAAGCTTTTACCATTGATTACCAGTTGCTTGTCGTTTGCAAAGTCCAAACGAATGATGCTGCATGCCTTTGCGCGTCGGTTGACCGATTCGTCATTCGTCCTGAACCGAAGAATTTCAGCAGAGTACCGCCGATGATGCCCGACAGAAGAGGTGCGATGCCTACCAGACTCCAAAGGCAGAGTTCTGCATCAAAAAGAGCCGCATTCTTCGATCGTTGAACCAAACCCCAGTTCGTTCGCATTTCACTACGACGATCGACATTATACAGTAGAGAGAGTAAAGTTCCAGAAAGTCACAGCGGTCGATCCGCCACTTCGATGCAATGGATTTTTAGGACCTAACAGAAGGTAAGTGCCAGTATGTTGGCTTCGCGTCTTGAGGAAAAAGTATTGACTGTTCGGTAGTCAACTCCAAGCGAGGCTGACTAGGTACCATTCGCTTCGGTGGATTCTTTTAACCTCCGACTCTCTAGATACGACTCTACGGTCATCACTGTCCAACCGCCATCACCATTCAGGGATAAAACATGGGTGTGGAATCGAGCGACGGCCGGACGATGACTGATGCTAATCAATGTTACGTTCAGATCGGCTATCCGCTTGTAAATATCAGCTTCATTTTCTTCGTCGAGCGCACTGGTAGCTTCGTCGAGCACAAAGAATTGTTCGTCTGATAGTAAAATTCTGGCAATGGCAACGCGCTGTTGCTCACCGAGCGAAAGCGTTTTACTCCAGTCGCCACTGACGTCCAATCCCCCCGCATGCTCAATAAGTTTTGGAAGTTGCACAGTCTCAAGAACATCCACCAATTGTTTTTCATCAAGCTTCAGATCGTTTCGTGGATACAATAGTTGATCTCGAAGTGTTCCGATGACCATGTAAGGACGCTGTGGGAGAAATTGTATTTTGTCCAGCTCAGGACGCGAAATCTTCCCGCTGCCACTGACCCATAGCCCCGCGAAGGCGCGGAGCAAAGAGCTTTTTCCACCACCACTTACCCCAACAATTAGAAGACGATTCCCATTTTCGATGACAAGGTCTAGGTCTTCCACGAGTGTACGATTTCCATCCGGGGTTTGCAGCGTCACATTGCTAAAACCTGACCCTTCGGTTGTAGGCGTTTCCTCAGTTTCAATGTGTATTCTCTCCTCAACATCGTCCTCGCTCGCGCCATGCAGGCCTTTCGAGAATCGATCCAAACGACCTACCCCGGCCGTGAAGTAACTTAGCTGATCAAATTTACTCACAACGACGTTAAGCGCGCCGAACACTTTAGCAAATGCCCCAGTCGCTTGTACGATCGAGCCGACGTCCTGCTCACCCCTCAGTACTGAGGGAGCGAGAATTAGAGTTGGGATTACAACGGTTGCTGAAGTATAAAGCGACTGAAACGAATTCAGAGAGAATTGCCAGTTTACGAGGCGTTTTGCATTGGCAAGGGCTTCACCGAAACGCTCACCACAGTATTTCATTTCCTTTTCCTCACCCCGATAGAAGGCGATGGACTCTGCATTCTCTCGCACGCGAATCAAACTGAATCGAAAATCTGCTTCATTCCTCAATTGAAAGAAGTTGAGTGCAACCAGTGGACGACCAAAGATGAAAATCGTCAATAAAGTGCCGATCGACGCATAGATGAGCAGTGTCCAAACCAGAGATGGTGAGAGAATCCAAAGCACGCCGCTAAAAGCGATGATTTGCAATGTCGTTTCGATGAAGATCAAGAGGAAGTAGATGGACTTCGACGTGAACGAATTGATATCCTCTGCAATTCGCTGATCAGGGTTGTCAATGGAAGGAGAATTGCTAATTCGGTAGTAATTGCGCTGGCCAAAGTACTTGGCCATGAAACTCGACGTCATCCAGTTTCGCCAATGCAATGCTAAGCGATCGCGCACATAGTAGTACAAGCCAAACGTTGGGAATCCGATAGCGATTAAGAAGATCGTTAAGTATGTCGACTTCCAGAATCGATCCGCATCTCGCTCAGCTAGGGCAGTTGTGAATTCGCCGGTTTGCCAAATGAGAAAGACTCCAATAGTGGTATCCGCGAGCATTAAGGCGACGAGAAACATTAGCAGAGCATACGCCGTCCATTTTTTGTCGGATGTCAAGTAAGGAATCGTCAGTCGAACGAACTTGGGAATCAACTTCCCACGCACTTTTCTCAACTTAGCAATTAGTTGCATGATCGCATGTGCCCAGTAAGCGATCTGCTCGCAAGCCACAACGACTTCAATGAACGCACTTCGTGGGCAGAAAACTCCCGTGAGATTATGTACATATGGATTCACGCCGTATGAGTTGCTTTAAAGTTGACAAGTTTCGAAACGTAATCGGTTAAAACAGAATAGCGATGCTCTTCAAGATCAGCCAAAGCATGCCTCATGCCAATTCGTCTTCAACAACTTAGATCGTCTTGATTCTTGCGTTCGTTGCGTCGACGCGCACGCCATACCAGAAATCTGAAGTTAGCCGGCTTTTACCAATCAGAAGCCTATCCGCTCGTACTTGGCACGGGATTAGCATGAAGAGCCTCGATACGATGTTCTGATTCGTTCACTAAGGAGCTTAAAATGGGTAAGACGATGCTAGAAAGCGAAAAGTCGGAATTGCACTTGGGGGAAACCAAGGGGATTCGCAATCACGACCACGATCTGATTCACGAATTGAGTATCCGATTGGACAGCATTTGGCGTTACGATCAATACATTGCCAACGCTGAGGGAGAAAACGCCCCAAACGTCAAGACGCTCTGGGAAGATATCAAAGCCCAGGATGTCAGGATCGTCGAACGATTGAAAGAGTCGATCCGCGAGCATGTTCGCAATGATTGCTTCTAACACATGCCGATTCATTGAGTGCAAATCGATCGACTTGATTGGTTTGCACTCAACTGCACGACAAAAATTCACCATCGTTGAGTTGTGAATGCACTGACCGCATTGCACAAGTACCCTGGCGAAAGCCGTTCCGCTCAAAGAAGGGACATGACGTGAATGAATGGTGGGAAGCGATAATCCAAACGATTTTCGACGAGTTTTCTGATCTTCCCGATGTAAGCACTTTTACACGTATTACACTGCGGATGTTGTTAGCTGCAATTCTCGGGGGAATACTGGGATTGGAACGTGAGCAGCAGCGAAAGGCGGCGGGTCTCAGGACGCACATGTTAGTCGCTCTTGGAGCAGCGCTATTCGTTCTCATCCCTCAACAGTCAGGAGTGTCCGATGCGGACCTGACTCGCGTACTTCAAGGACTGGTCGCCGGGGTGGGATTCCTCGGGGCTGGGTGCATCATTAAAGGACAGGCGGAGGAGGAGGTAAAAGGATTAACCACAGCCGCCAACATTTGGTTAACTGCCGCCATTGGGATGGCTGCTGGCATAGGTCGAGAGGCAACGGCCGTGATTAGTACTCTTATTGCTTTGCTGATCCTCTCGTCTGTTCGGAGGATTGAGAGGTATATTGAAAAGCGAAGTAAACCAGTTTAGGTTCTACTTCGAGAGACTTCCACCTATTTTCGGCTCCGAACCTATTGACCGAACCTATTGACCGAGCCACGTTGAGCCATCTCTCCGTTAAGAGAAGTTCTTTGCTCAACGACACTTCGAGACCGTCGTGAAATTCGGAAGCGCGACGTGAGTAATGCCCTCTAGAGAATCCTCAAAGACACCCAATGCTTGATTGGCACCCACTGCTAGATTTCTGACATGATGGACTGTTTTTGAGAATTCATCGCGGCTGCGTCTGCCACCACATGTGAGATATCAGTTGAGAAAAGTACTCCAACGAATGTCAATTAGCAGTGGCTTCGAAGGTTGAACGAAAAGGTTGCGCTGTCTACGATATGGCACCTCGAAGAATCAAGAGTATCACCATGAGATTGTTCATCGCAGCCGTTTTCAGTTGCATCATAACTAACGTCGCCATGGGCGATTTCGTCACTATCAATGGAACTCAGTACGAGTTTGATGGTACTCCCACTACTGTGTCGCACGGCTTCCTTGGGGATCAGTTTAGTAGCCCCGTCAGTTTCACAAATCAGCGTTACGTGCGAGTAACGGGACTTTCGATTGGCGGTTTTATTGCACCTCCATTTACCGCTGGCACATTCTTTGTGAATAACCTTGGTTATATCCAAAATGCGGAACTGATGATTTACAAGGCGGGCAATGCGCCGAAACGAGCCTCGCAACTGTTTGTCTACAGCATGAACACGAATTCGGCGTTGACTCCTAACGGAAATCCATCTGGCCAAGTTAACTCGACCTACAATTTCCTCCACGACTTCATCATCGATACCAGTTTACTCACTGGTCCAACTTCGAATTACTCACTGCGACTGACTATCGGCGAGGACTACTTCGATACTTCCCAGGCTGATAACGGCGGTACAAACAGTTATCGCCTAGATGGGTTGCACATTGCTGCCGTGCCTGAACCTTCAAGTCTGATGCTGATGGCAGCGATCGGCTCAATTGCCGTTGGATTCAGATATCGCAGACAGGCATAGATTGTCGGACTCCGAAGGAAAAACGAAGTTCAATATCGTTTTCGCTTGGTGTTTGCCGATATGACGAAGCTGATGCGAGCTCAATCTCTTGCGTCGAACGATCTCGCCGCGTCAGCAGTGAATGGCGACAAGAGCTTTCGGATCAATTTGTTGATCATAGCTGCTTACTTCGAGGAGAGTGATTTCAGTACCTCGATCACCTTGGACGCATCTTCAGCGGCGGTTACTTCAGAGTTCTTGTAGACGATGTTGCCTTGAGTATCGATGACGAAGGTCCAGCGTTTGGCGGTGACATTGCGATCCAGAGTGATCTTCTTATCGCCTAAAGTCGCAGAAACTTGTTTAGCCTCTTTCGTTACGGGAACGCCGAAACTCTCGGCAATCTTTCCTTCGGGATCGGCGAGTAGAGTGAAGTTCAACTGATGAGCTTCTTTAAACTGCCGATGGTTTTCGCTTGAATCTCCGCTGATACCGACGACTACTGCGTCCAGCTTTTCGATATCAGCCTTGCTATCGCGATAGGCACAGGCTTGCTTGGTGCATCCACCAGTAAAGTCCGCGGGGTAGAAGTAGACAACGACATTCTTCTTACCAACGTAGTCGCTACTCTTCCAAGTTTTGCTTTGATCGTCGGTGGCTTCAATCTTTGGCGCATCGCCTAGAGACGGCAGTTTATGGCTAGCCGGAGGATGCTCGCCCCAAACTTCAGGTGTCTTAAAATCCTTAGGCTTGGGTTTGACCTTCGGTGGGACAGCTTGGCTGCGATACTGCGACCACTTCTCAGCTAGCTCTTTGGCCTTATCGGGATTGGCCTTCGCTAAGTTCGATTTCTCGCTGGGATCTTTGCTCAAGTCAAATAGCTCGAAGTTCTGCAAATCGACTTCTGCAATCGACTCTTGCGATTCTCCATCGGGATTTTCAGTGGCTTTCTTGCCGTTGACAATCAATTTCCATTGGCCAGATCGGATTGCCCCCGAGTTTGGTGCGGCGTTGATAAGGATTTCCCGAGCTGGAGTGGGCTTACCATTCGCGATTGTCTCCCAAACATCGATACCATCTACAGGCAGCTTTTGCTCGACTTTGGCTCCAGCAAGTTTGAGCAAAGTCGGATAGAGATCCACGATGTGAAGAGGATCTTTCACGATGGAGCCAGCCGCAATCTTGCCTTTCCACGAAGCCAGCGCAGAAACGCGTACGCCGCCTTCGTAGACCGTACCTTTACTCGAGCGGAGCGAACCGTTGCTGGTCACTTTGCCTGGCGAAGGCCCGCCGTTGTCGCTGGAGAAGATGAACAGTGTGTTGTCGCGCTGACCGGCTTGGTCAACTGCATCAACCACTTTTCCGATCGCTTCGTCCATAGCGGTCAACATCCCGGCATACAGACGTCGATCGCCCTTCAGGTGCCCGAACTTTTCGAGATACTTCTCTGGAACTTGATGTGGCGTGTGAACCGCATTGAACGGAACATACAGAAAAAATGGTTGCTTGCCCGAGTATTGCTTAACAATCTTGACTGCTTCATCCGCAAGCAAGTGTGTGCTGTATCCTTCGTCTCGACAGACCTTGTCGTCGCGATGCCAATCAAAGCCTCCATCGCGAGTGTGCAAGTTGTAGTCCAACGCGCCGTTGTAATGTCCGTACTGATGATCGAACCCACGGCGAGTCGGCAAGTAGTCGGGTTGGAAGTGTCCCAAGTGCCACTTGCCCACGATGGCTGTCGCGTAACCGGCGCTCTTAAAACCTTGAGCCAAGGTTTGTTCTTCCAAGGGCAAGCCGTATTGAGCCCAAGGACGAACAACGCCGACTTGCAGCCCGTGACGCATTGGATAGCGTCCCGTCATCAGGGCGGCTCGTGTTGGTGAGCAGACTGGTTGAACGTAGAACGAATCGAGCTGAGCACCCGACTGCGCCAGTTTGTCCAACTGCGGAGTAGGAATCTCGCTGCCATGCCAGCCAACGTCTCCCCAGCCCAAGTCATCGGCCAAGAATACGACAACATTGGGACGAGTCTCATTCGCAAAAGCGACACTCGACAAGATGCCCAACAGAATTAGAACGATGGTAGTTCTTTGCATTTTTGTTTGCTCGACTTTTGTAACTCGTTTGTTAGGTCTCTAGTCCATGCGCCAACGCAATCTACCAAATCCGCTGCCAAAGTGAACCGGTGTGCGATTAAGTTGGAGAAAGCTCAGCATAGTTCACGCGGCAGTGGCGAGTTGGAATCGGGTTTGGTATTTGGCCTGAAAGGCCTCAACAACCAAAGCCCAGGGCACAGCGCAGCGCCGCCCTGGGAACGCACAGGATTGAGTCGATCGCCCTGAAGGGGCATTACATCCGATGAATGTTCGATCGACGTCCGCATTGGAACCCGAGCCCTCACGCAATTCACATGAACTTCAAAAACCCAATGGCAACCGTAACTGATGTTGCGGTTCGAACGATGACAAATGACGTGGCGGCATAAGCCCTCACCGCCAAAACCTTTTACGGTGGACCCCGGGTTACGCTTGGCTCGCGGGACTCGCCGCGCTCACCCGGGGCTAACGATGTGTCGCCACTTCGTGGCTGGACTAATGCGCTGGCTGAAGTTTTTGTAGCGCTAATGAAAACGACTCAGACGCTTTGACGCTTAGAACCAAAGTCTGATCGTCCCTGGTCAAATTGCTATTAAGCTACCTAAAGACTCGTTCGGTCTCAACCTTCATCCGACCCCAGACGTGAAATTCAAGGGAATGACACATTCTAAAAATCGAAAACTGTTTGAGCGACAGGTTTCGATACGATAAAATGTCCTCGCACTGAACTGAATGAGACAAAAAACCATTCGATGAACCACATTCTCTCGATGGGAAGCTTGGGCACAGGTTGCTCAAACAGCCGGGTTATTTTTGCACGCGATCTGTATTTCAATCACATATGACCGACTTCATTTCAAATCTCCTTCGGGTCGTCCCTGAGGACAAAACTGACGCTATTCACTATTTCGGAGGCTCCCCGAGCGTTGAAGGAGCACTATGCCCTGCTTGCAGAATACCTTTGCTTCAACTTTTGAATGTTGATTGCTCCGATCCGCTGTTATCTGACAGATCCTTCGGGCCATGGAAACGACTTCCATTTCTTTTTTGTTGGACCTGTATGCGAGATGTCTACTACTCAGCATTGGGTCCAAACGCAATCTCTGTCATTCACACTGATCAATCGACGCTCGAAGGCTCTCAGTCTCTGTATAAGAACTATCCTAGTTCTTTTCCGCAGCACAACGTTTCGTTTAGAGTTGGTGTTCCTGATGATGTCAAAACGATCGCGTTGCGAGTAATTGAGGAGTGGGAGTCGAAAGGCGGCGATGATGAAGAAGCGGAAACTTGGCAACCGTCCGCAGACGAGCAAATTGTGCTTACCCGATTTTTTGGACATCCCGTTAAGACTTCATTTTGCTTAACCCACCATCAAGTCGGCGGTAGTAATCTGGGACCTCCCTGGCAAGACGACGAGTACCGTTGCCCAAACAGCAAATGCAAGTCTCGTGCGAAGAAAGGACGAAAAATGACATTTGTCGCCCGAATCCTAAACGCACCACAGCATGGACTTCCGATGATTGAGACCATCGAATCGTGTGGAGCGGATGAGTATAACTACGATGTTGCCGTACAGTTCCATATATGCGAATCTTGCTTCACAATGGTGGGCAGCAATCGTTGCGGTTAACGCAGAACGAATAGCTCGTCAAAGTTGATTTTGACTACGGAATTCTACACGTTCCGGAATCACAGTCTCGGCCGCTGATGCGATAGCGGCGCTTGGCGACTTGCCGATAGATCCAGCGCCATAATGGCATCGATAGTGGAATGTGCAATAGCGGGAACAACCAAAATAGTTTTGGAAGTTGCTTGCTGAGATACTTCGCTGCGTCGGCGCCGCCGTACTTTGCGGATCGATCGGCTTTGACGACCCACATCTGTTCGAGCAATTGCTCTTGGGTGAGATCGGGACAATAGGTTGAAATGCGAGGGTCGTGGAGGCTCAAATAGCTGAGTTTCCCTGAGTCCCATCGGGCCAATCGCTGAACCTGAGCTCGACAAAAATTGCATTGGCCATCCCAAATGACCACATCGGCCCCAACCTTTCGATCGGGGTCCGGCAGTTCGACTTGGGATTTGACTTGGTTCATCTTGGAAAGCGTTTCTTTTGGCGATGGGCTCTACACTGAGTACTGTAGGCTACGGATAAGGTTAACCGACCAGCGAATCGCGACAAGCTGGAATCGCTCGGAATGGTGGGGTAATTCGTTTAACGGCAAGCCTGAGGCCACTTTGTTTGACGGTAAGCAGCAGAGGTATTTTGTTTAACGGCAAGCCGCAGGCGACTGAGCTTCATGTCTCGGGATAAGAATCTATCTTCGTGGCACGCAGCCGTTGTAACCGAGCAATTCTCAGTCGACTCGAGCACAGTCGAGATGAACACAGGGGCGTAGAACACAGTCGCCTACGGCTTGCCGTTAAACAATTTACCTTCGACTATTTCTTCGACAATCGTGGATGCTTGGAGACGAACTCTTGCCATTGCTCTTTGGTAATCACGGTTTGATTCACGTCGCAGCTTTTGAGCTTGGTCATGGTTGAAAGTGTGGGGAACGATTTTGTTGTAATCTTGGTGCCTGTGAGCCACAGTGTCTCGATATTCGAATTGCTAACCAACGAAGCTAACCCAGCATCGTCAACCGTACACATGCTGATATCCAGCTCGTTGAGCTTTCGTAACTTAGCAACATTGGGCATCACTGAAGAATCTAACTTCGTAGCTTCGAAGCTCAAGCGTTGCAGTTCAGTAAGTTCTGTGATCCAAGCCGTTTGATTACTGGTGATGTTAGAAAAGGAGACGTCCAGCCATTTCAGCCGCGGTAACTTTGCCAGGAGCGACCAATCCGTCAACTGACTCCGGCTAAGAACAAGATTACGCACTTGATCCGGCGATTCGACTAATGCCTTGAGCTGTTCGTCAGTGATTGTCATCCATTTTCGATAGTTCAACTGAGCCTTCTGTTCGCTGCCGCCCAAAATCTCAAACAACTTGTTAGGGGATTGCTTGCCTGCGTACACGCTACGAATGTAGTTGATGAAGACACTTCGCGCCTCGTCGCGTTGCGGCAAGATATCGAAGAAGAGATGCGTCAGCCCGACGGCATGCGAGTACATCAAGGCAACCTCGGACGAAGCCTTCCAGTTGAGCAACGAACCTCGGCACCAGTCGTCCCACAAAGGCCAGTACTCGTCTCGCAACGCTCGATAGCGAGCCGTCTGCAAGCGTCTGGCATCCAATCCGCCTACGATAAAGCCTTCGTCAGTGCTTGTCAGCGACTCCATGTACAAGGCAATGCCTTCGATACACCAAGCACCTTCGACTTTTTCGATCAACGGGCTGGGAGGCAGGTCCGAGGCTTCGGAAAAAAGTTGATGAGTCAATTCGTGGTTGAGCGTTTCGGTAAGATCGTCGGCCGTGTAAAAAATGCTCATCTTGATCGTCGGATTGTAATAGCCCACTGACAAACCGATATTCTCTTCGCTAGAACCCAGCAGCTTGAGATATTCATCGCGACTACCCAAGAGCACAACATTCATTCGGTCTGTGTCTGGCCAAGCACGATCGCCACCGGCGATTCGATCTTTCAGAACCCCTGATGGCGCCCAAAGTTCGTAAAAGCACTGCGTCCAAAGAACGTAGAATTGCTCCAGTTGCTGAACCATCGCAAGACTGGCTTTGGCTGAGGCTCGCGTGTAGAGCTGAAAGTTCGGCGATTGCCAACGATTGATATTGCCAAGCAAGTTCAGCTCGTTGACTTTGACGCCATTTCTTTGCTGCGGTCGTGCTGCGAGCGAGGTAGCTAATTTGCCAAGCACTCGTTTCGCTTCGGCGTGCTCAGGATTCTCTCGAAGGGTTTGCCAAACCAGCCGATACGCCTCGACCTCGTTGCCTTGTTCGGCGGCTGCCTTTGCGCTGCTGTAAAGATGTTCCGCGTAACGCTTGCGAGCATTGACAAAGTGGTTGCGCCAACTGTCGACATCCTTCTTTCCGGTCTCTGCTGGAAAATCGGAGGGGAGATAAAGTCGATGATGATCGGTTCGCGTGGGAGCCAACCACTTGCGGCAGATTTCGGCTTCTTTAGTCAGGCTAAGCCGCTCGCAGATCTTCTCCAGACGTACGAGCTCGGCACCAAAGTCGGCTCGCGTCAAAGCGGTCGACTCTTGTTGAGCTGCCGCGAAAGGCAGCGTGCAAAACAACCCCCAGAATACCAAGGCAAAAAGGCGGTAATGGCGAAATGATCGAGGCTTATCAGACAAGCTGTTTCTCGCTGGAAGTTATTGGGGTGTTGTGCGCAAAAAGACTCTGCAGTTGGAAGATCGCCGGGTAGTTGAACTGGGTGTAACCAATTGTACGTCAGCCGAGCGACCTGAGTCCTCCCTAAAATACTATTTCCGTAACGTTAACGCTTGGCATAATGCAAAAACTGCCTTATCTTTGCGACCTCTCCAATCTGCCCGGCGGTGAAACGAGCCACTCTGAGGGGTGGTGCCTGCTCAAGCAGATTTGGACCATGTAAGCCAGTAGCTTTTTCGCACTTTGAGTTGACCGAATCATGCCGAAAGACTTTTTGAAGGGATGCCAAGACTTTTACGATGTCGTAGTCATCGGAGCCGGTCTGGCTGGACTTACCGCCGCCAACATACTTGGCCGCGCAGGTCATAAGGTGTTGCTGTTGGAGCAGCACTACAAGCTTGGCGGTTTGGCAACGTGGTTCCGGCGACCCAAGAGTCACATCTTCGACATTTCGCTTCACGGCTTTCCCTACGGCATGATCAAGAGTTGCCGACGCTACTGGTCTGAAGAGATCGCTAACAGCATTGTCCAGCTCGAGAAGATTCGTTTCGACAATCCCATGTTCTCGCTGACCACCACATTCAACCGTGATGACTTTACGCGGCTGTTGACCAGTCAATTCGGAGTTCCCGCGGAAAGCGTTAAGAGCTTCTTCGAAACCGCGCGAGGCATGAACTTCTTTGACGATCAATCGATGACTACCGGCGAACTGTTTGAAAAGTTCTTCCCGGGTCGCGAAGATGTCGTTCGACTGTTGATGGAGCCCATCACCTACGCCAACGGATCGACACTCGAAGATCCGGCCATCACTTACGGAATCGTATTCTCCAACTTTATGGCCAAAGGCGTTTTCATCTACGAAGGTGGGACCGATGATCTAGTCGGAAAGATGGGTGCTGAACTAAAGCGCAATGGAGTCGATTGCCGAATCAATTGCGATGTAGAGAAGATCGAAGTTGATCGCAACGGAGTCCAAGCTGTCGTAGTTAATGGTCGCCGCATTGGGTGCGGAACTGTCGTCAGCAACTCGAACTTAAAGGCCACTATCTTCAATTTAGTCGGCGAAGACAAGTTCGATCGAGGATTCGTCGATCAAGCGCGTGAAGTGCGACTGAACAACAGCAGCACTCAAGTCTACATGGGCTTAAAAGAGGGTTGCACCATCGAGGAATCCACGGGCGATCTTCTATTCAGTTCCACTGCGCCGCTGTTTAGAACGGAAGCTCTGCTGAGTCGAGACATTACCAGTCGAACATTCAGCTTCTATTACCCGCGCACTCGGCCCGACGGAAAGCAACAGTTTGCAGTGGTTAGCAGCACCAATGCCAACTACAGCGACTGGGCGAATCTATCCGAGCAAGACTATAACGAGAGCAAGCAAGATCTGATCGACACAACACTGGATGCTTTGGAAAAGTACGTACCTGGCATTCACGACATGATCGATACCGTCGATGCCGCAACGCCAAACACATTTCAGCATTACACGAAGCACTTGTCGGGAGCCAGTTTCGGTACCAAGTTCGAAGGGTTGGGCGTAAGCCGCGCATTGCCCGAGCAAATCCCTGGGCTTTACCACGCAGGAAGCGTAGGAATCATCATGTCGGGTTGGTTGGGTGCAATCAATTACGGAGTCATCGTTGCCAACGACGTCGACCAGCAGTTGATGAAGAAGGGCCGATCTGGAGCAGCCGGCTCGGCGACTCCTGCTACTTCTAACTGACGAAACACACGACTAACCTGCGTCCACCAATTAACCCGCCTCCGCAAAATTGCCTCCATCGACACAAGAGAAGATCTGACGAGTAACCTGATGTCCAACGACGCTTCCTTGGCAACCATTCATGCCGCCATTCCGCATCGCCCTCCCATGTTGTTGGTCGATCAAATTGTGGAGCAGTCGCCGGAGCGAATTGTTTGTCGTAAGACGTTTTCTGCCGATGAATATTTCGTGCAGGGACACTTTCCTGGTTTTCCACTCGTTCCCGGGGTCATTCTTTGTGAGAGTGCTTTGCAAACCGGAGCCATCTTGATCGCTTCGCATGTCCAAGTTGGCGAAGCGATGGTTCCAGTGGCGACGCGATTGGATGGGGTCAAGTTCAAGAAGATGGTGCGGCCCGGCGACACCATCGAGATTGAAGTAACGCTCAACGAAGTGGTTTCTTCTGCGTACTTTATGACGGGCAAGATCACAGTCGGGGGCAAGTTGGCTGCTCGCTTGGACTTTGCCTGTTCAGCAGCGGCTCCTCAGTAGCTCCACATTGGCTCCAACATCCACGACGACCGCACTCACTTCCATACTAACAATCTCGGTTACCTCTATGACAAATTTTTTGCAGCTCGAAAACAAGCGAATTGTTGTTTTTGGAGTCGCGAACAAAAAGAGCGTGGCATTTCGCATCGGTCTGACGCTTGAAGAAGCCGGAGCCGAAGTGATCTACGTCGTTCGTAGCCCAGAACGCAAACAACAACTTGCTAAGCTGCTAGATGGTCGAGCCGTATTCGTATGCGACGTCGAGCATCAAGAGCAGATCGATCAGTTGGCTGTAGAGTTGAAGA
>CAUJKA010000462.1 GCA_963204965.1 Planctomycetota bacterium
CTTCGACTTATCGAACATCCAAAGTCCCTAGACGCATTGATCGATGATTGGTGCCTGTCATGATCGATTCATCGCAGAATCAGTTTGCTTGGGGAATAAGCGTAGGATCAATGAACTGGTCCGCTTATGGAATTTCCACAAGGGGAGATGGCAAGCGTCTTGTAAAGAACTCCCGGGATGGAATTTCACCTGCGTCAGTTTTGCTTGGTTATGCACCTGGAGAACCCTTGCGTCTCGATTGCTGGATGCCGCCGCACCCACGAGGCACAGCATCGGATTGGCCTCCCGAGGCAATCGTTGATGGCGAGAGGGGAAGTGGTCGATTTCCATTAGCCGCAGCGTGGACAGGACGCCACAACGAATTGACGTGGCGATGGAATCCTGACGTAGAGTATAGGCAACTCGATTCCTTGGACGCAATTTGTTTTGGGGCCGCTCAACTCGCTAAACTACACGCTCATAAATCACCAGCTGCGATTGTGATACCAAACGACTTCAGGCAGCGGGAGCAACAGAAGCTATTGGATGCGTGCAGTTCGGCTGGTGTCAGCGCTTCACTTATTTGGCTGCCCGTGGCAGCAACTCTTGCCTGGCTCGAGGACCACCGTGAAACGCTTCCATCAGCAAGTCCACAGTCGGATGAAAGGCTAATCGTTCATGTAGTGCATGCTGATTGGGGACGTGTGCGCTGCTCCACCCTCAATCTCGTCGTAAGAACAGATGAATTCGGATGTAGATGGATGCCGGCTCGTCGGCGTCCTAGGGACAGTGACTGGGACACACCTGGTTTTGGATGGAGTTCTGCCGGCAGTTGCAATACTGCGAATGTTTCTGAAGTTTGGCGAGGCCTGTTTTGTAATCGCGACCGAAGTGCCGTTGTGAATAGCGTTGCTGATTCGAATCTGCTCCGACAAATCGCGCACTGGTCAATTGATCAAGTAACATATGGAGAAGTCGATCTTGAACTCGCGGCCCACATCGCAAATGGCCCTTCTTCCACTGCAGTCATCTTTGTAGGAGACTTTGCGCGGCAGGTATCAAGTGGCCAATTCGTTGCACGTGCACTTCGCTCTTCTACAACTTGCGTTCTAGACGGCTGTGAAGGAGAGAACTTAATTGCGCGTGGAGCTTCCATGTTTTCGCAAGCCCGAGTGCAAGGGCGGACCAGCTATCTTGACACACTGCCAAACTTGGAGCTCTTTGTAGATCGAAGCACCCATTACGATTGGCTTCAATTGCTCGGTGATAGTGACCAATTTGTATCCGGAGGTCAGCAATGGGATTTGCCGCAACCGATCGAGGGGCTCGCTGTAGGGCGAGGTGCTTCAAGTATTAAGCTTGTCGTCGCCCACGATGAGTATCCTGGAGTTCGCGAACTGCAGATTACGCTCGACCGCCCAGCAGAAGTTGATCTTGGTGCAAGCTTGCGTGTGAGTGCAACACCAGCCCAAGGGAACGCGCGACTACTGCTTACCACAGAAGCGACGAATGGTATCGCGTCTCGATCCATCCTCGCCAATTGGGAAAGAATGACTAAGCTTTTTGAAAGAGATAACACGACCCCATTAGACAAAAAGAGGTTTGAACAGAGTCGACCAAAAGCGTTTCCAAATTTGCGGCCAAGACCCGCGGACCCCGACCGATGGGCTGAATTCATACGATCTGCAACTCGATTGGCGAATACTTCGTCAATATCAAATGTCAGCCCAGCCTTGCTCGGAAATCTGTTGGAGTCGGCAAAGATTTCAAAAGGCCGATCAGCAATAGGTTCAGAAGGTAGTCCTCCCAACAAATCAGATCAAGCATTGGTTGACAGTCTCGCGAATTCCCTTTTTGACTGTATCAAGAAACAGGGGCAGGCTGCTGTAAATCACACCTTGATCAAGATCTTAGCTTTCATGTCGCCAGTTATTGGCGAGTTAGACGAATGGATTGCTGGTAGAATTGGCTCTGCTGGAAATATCGATGAGACAACTTGCTTGATTGCAGGTAACTGCATTCGCACACCCGAAGTTGCAAGCCAATTTATCAATCGACTACTTTCACACATTCCTATGAGTAATAGCAGGAGGTTGCTGAGTTATCAAATGCAAGCGTTAGGAAGGCTTCTGAGCCAACGACAAAACATACTGAGTAAGATTCCTGAACATACTGTACTTAAACTGGTAACTGAATGCCTGAAGGTCTTTGAGCAAGAGCTGGAACGTAACAACCTTTGGTGGCTTTTTGAACACAGTGGCTTAGTCGTAGTATACGCACTTCGATATCGCGTCAAAAATCCTTCGTTCCTGGATCCTGGATCAGAGTTGGCAATTCGCGCAAAAGAGAAATTCGAGTTAGCAATCGAAAAGATCAAAAATCAACTGAACCAGAAACAAACTAGATTTGGGTACGGTGCGTATGAGCGTAGCAGACTACAACGACTTGGCGTTGCGCTTCATCAATTGATTGACTACATCGACAAGCGTGGCGAAGGTGACATCCTACTTATGCTGGAAGACTAAGGATGATTTCAGTACCAATCTTTGCCAAATAGCCTGCTTCCTCGACTTGAGGAGCAATCCGTGCACGATGCCATTCAGCATAGGGTTGCTTCGGGGACCAATCTTCCACACGGACAGGACGAGCACTTCAAACTTGTTCGCCCCGAACAATCGCATCGAGGGTCAAATAACGATCTGCGTTTCCGACACTTCGCCATAGGAAGCCATTGCTTCCGTCGTAGCGAACGCTTTCGCCAGTTGGCAATTGAAACCAGGCGCGTCCTTTCGGATTGTCAGCACTTTGCATGTTGGCAGTTGCAAGCGTTATAAAAGGCGCAACGTGATTGGCTCGCAACCATTCGAGCAACCGCCACTCTGGTTCCGTCTCGAGTCCCACCTCACTCATCGTCTGTGCTCGCTGAAGGCCCAATCTAGTCGTCCATCGCCCGTTAGGCGGCATCGTTTCATGGGGAGCTACACTTATCGGTTTGGAAAGCGCACGTAAGGGACCTAGTCGATACAACACCATTAAGTCGCTTTGCCTCGAAGGCCAGGGAGTTGGAATTTCCGATCGATCGACAACTTCGATGTGCTCAACTTCGGCAACGTAACGAATGCCGTTCGGTTCCCGCATTCCCACTGGGATGTATACTGCAACCTGCTTAACGAAGAGCTGCCGACGTTGGGATTTGGTACAGTGCCGGTAATACATGCGTTCGCGTTTGATCCAGTCAAGGTGCTCCTCTGATCCCGGTGACCTCAATACACCAATCAAGACAGGTTCGCTCGCAGCCACACGCCAATCTCGCGATCTTTCGTCGGCAAGCGAAGCAATTGCTTTATCAGCCAACGACCATCCACCACGTCGGAGCGAGGTTAGGATCCATTCTTTGAGCAATCCGCAGTTGCTCGGCAGTGTCGGGATGGCTCCTACCCCAATGCGCTCGATGGACTTCCACAGCCGACTGTCGCGAAAACTGGTGTCGCCTTCGACAAGATTCAGCGGGAAGAGAGCTGCTGCCTGAACCACAGATCGCTTCAGGCTTTCGCCTTGTACTTCGCTTTGCTCGAGTTCCAGAATTGCATCTCGATATCGATGAAGAACGTTGATTGCATCGATCGGTGGTCCGAAAGTTCCAAACTGCTGACGATACTTCTCCGTGGCGTCCACGCGATACTTTGCATCGCAAACCAACTGAATGCGAGGCCAGCCATCATCTTCAAGCCTGATAAGAATATCTGGCTTCTGCGGAATGAGCGTCGTGTCTTGGTTCGCAAACGATGGATTGTAAAGCAGCGTTACTTTTCGATGGCTACCGGATCGGAACGTTAGTTTTTGGCCTTCGCCTTTTTTCAGCTGCACAGCCAAGCCGCTCTGTCCTATTCGAAAGAACGACTCTAAGTCACGCGGTGATCCGAACTCCTCACGAATGATGTCAGCGACCTTGAGGTAACTCCAGTACTCGTAAAGGACATCCAAATCCTTAACCGCCAATTTGAAGAGGTCGCCCTCTAGTCGTAGCCCCATTCGAAGGAATAGAAGCAATCGGTAAGCTTCACGGTAGCCGGGTGCAGACACGAGTTGTAGCGAGGCAAACCCGGCTGGTACATCACCGTCGGCCGCTGCAATCGGCTCGAGCGAAAGGAGCCTAGCTATTCGAAACTTCAGTTGCTTGATTACCTCCAAGGATCGTTGCCTGCGTTCGCTCAATTCATCATCGGACACGAAGAGCGTGGCGAGATATCCCAATGATCGTTGCACATCCTCTAGCTGATTTCGGAGCCAACGATGCTCCAACGTGTCGAGTGTTAGTTCTGGCGGCTTTTGTGATAAACGCTCTCGCACACAGAGAACGTTGAGCTGCACCGATCCTCCATGACCTTGACCACGACGCACCTGAGATCGAACACGCGAGTCAATTTTGCGGATACGTTCAACCCTAGCCGTTTGCTCTCTACGTACCAAACCGCGCGACGGGCGTTGTGCGATGTAATTGAGCGCCTTTTCGAGATCCTTCAGAATGTGCTCGATCAATACCAGCCACTCGAGCCTGGAGGGTCTCGCGCTTGGATTTGACTTACCCATTTGATAGGTCGATCGCAAGTATTCATAAGCCAGGCTGGTAAGGATGGACTGCACATCGGCCATGATGTCTTGATAGTCCGTCTCGTAATCGACCTTCGTTGGGAAAACCTCGACTTCGAAATCGAGTTGATGTTGGCCATTTACGAACACCGAAAACAGACTGCGACCAATCTGATTCCGAAAGTTGATAACGCCGTGAACAACCTGCCCATTGTCCTGTCCACTCAAGGACTGTTCGATAATCGGATCCCGATGGCGAATCTGAATGGTGTCACCCGAGTTCTTGGAACGGGCGAAGAATTGATAATCGGTCTGTTCGTAGAGTGGCGGTCCACCTGTGTATTCCAGATCCGCGGCGATTCGATTGGGAACATCAGCACGGGTTGTTGTTTCAAGCACCTGAACCGTTGAGGCGACATTTAGAATTTGTAGACGTCCAAGCACTGGGAGTGAACGAGCCAAGATTGCGTGATCGCGGTCGCGAACACGATCCCAGTAGATCGTAAACTTGCTTGTTGCTAGGCAGAAAAGTCGTCGCATGCTTACAACCAATAAGATGTATAGCCATCTTCAAGCCGTTTCCACATGAGGCACAGTCGGGCAGCAGACCTGGGAAGCTTTGCATCCTCGATGAGGTCTGGTCGCCCATCAGCGATCCACCTTTCTACCACCGGGTTCACCTCTTCCTCTAAGCCAAACGCCTGGCCAACGATTGCAACGCCAATCAATCCCATCAGAGTTTGTCGAATCGAGTTGCTACCACCAACCAAACGAGGAAGGACCTTCATCATCACGGCGAGGTCGAGTGGGTCGACCGCTTCACCGCTCCTCGTACGAAACAGGCCCCTGACCTCTTCTGCATTAATCATGAACATGATGACTTCGTCTCGCGTCCGGTAGCCAACTTGCAATTGGCAGTGGATCAAGGAGCGGTTGATCTCTTGCAAATGACTCGTAGCACGTTCTGCAATCAGACGATTTGCCGGCGAGGAAAAATCTACTTCCGATAGACGAGTGGCTTTGCACCTCCAATACTCCATTGACCAAACTACTGTGGACGCGGCTGCAGTTGGTGATGCGCTCTCGAGGCTGAGATCCACTTCAGACAATTCTATCGTAAAAGCGCGATCCAACACCTTCCGACTGAAACCGTGCGAACTCTCATCCATGTTCACAGTTCCTACGATCCCCATATTCGGTGGGAGCACTTGCTCCTGCCACTCGAGAAACTCAAGGGGCAGCTTTTGTGAAATGAGCGCCGTCGATTGAAAACCGCCAATTGGTGAGGGCTGGCGATCTTCAATAGCACTGAGCACTTCCGCAAAGTAGTGCTCGACGCGAGCCAAGTTCATTTCGTCAATCAAGCACACATGGAATTGGCTTGGATCGCTGGCCGCGTCTTTGGCTTGTTGGAGCACTCGGCCAGGACGAAATCGATCGTTAAGGTCGACATATCCAAGGACCTCAGAACTGTCGGTCCAGTCGGGGCGAACAGAAACGCGTTCGCACTTGCCTGAAGTCAGCTTGGACACAAGGTCAGGCAACTTTGATTTGCCTGTCCCCGAAATACCCGCAAGAATCACGAACGGCTTGGTCCGTAAGGCAGTAATGTAAGTCGCGACCTGCCAGGGATGAAAGATGAACCCCTTGGCAGCGATGGCATCGACGAGTTGTTCCATCGATGTGCTGAAGTCGTTCTCAACTGGAGTCGGTGGATTCATGTTTGGCCACCACCTTTCCGCCAAAGCATCAAGTACTTGCTGTTGGCAATCAGGTTGCTGAAGTGCTTGCCAATAAGCTTCATGAAGTCGTGCATGGGTGAGGCGATCTCGAATGAGTGCTGGTGTCGGACGGTCGAGCGGAAGCAACTCGAGCGGATCGCGGTAAGCGTGCAACCAGAACAGGTCGTTTGCCATGCGTGCAAAACCCTCTGCCAATTGTTGTTCGTCCGCGCCTTCATGTCCGTGTTCCCTAAGCCTTTCAACAAATCTAGGAAGCAACCAATCAAACTCGAATCGGTTATGAGTTAACTCGCCATCGCGAATACCTTCAATGACCAAAGCTAGAATCACCGGCTTGTAAAGCGTTGCGGTCTGCATGCCACGAACAAGCTCAATAAACTGGCGAGTCGCCTTATCGGGCTCGCCCAAGAGAACTGCAGTCTTTCGATCAGCAGCCAACGCCATCTCAGCCGACTGCAGATAGCTCATGTGCTTCGCAACCGTGTTGTCCAATTCGTCGCGGTTGGCCTGTCCGTTATGCTCTTGCAGCCAGTCGAGCTTGGTGCTGAAGCCAGACTGAGTTACTGATTCTGATTTATTCGAGTCCAATCGACCGACAGTGCAGGCGTCGTTCGTCACCTGCGTGACAACGTAGCGTGCGTCGCGTTTGGGGCTCATGAACACAATGCGTTCGTCAGCATAGGTTCGCATCAATTGAAGAAACGTCGATGTTGATTCGTTTGAAGTTGGAATCTCGGCGTAAGCCGCATCTAGCAAAGGCCGGAAGAAGCTACAGGCAGAGTAGAACTCTTCGGCGATGTCAACATCGTTCGTTAGCTGTTCTGGCAGCCAGTACTTCGAGATGCATGCACCACCTTCAGATGTAGCCGCAAACTGAAGCCATTGGTCAAAAGTCTCAAAATCCGAGTCGCCGGGCCCAAGCTTCCAGCGCTTTCGCAGGGACCAGTTTTGTGAGATGGCGTTGCCGAGATCGCGCCGCAACTCAAGAGGCAGCCGTTGAAGCCCCATCTTCAATTGAGCCAATGCCATCTCGCTCTTGTTTCTGGCGTCCGCATTGTTGATCTGACCGGTTCCTGAGCCGAGGCAAAAACAGATCTCGATGCCCGGCCCCCAAACAATCAATGCCACCTGCAGACCGTACGATTTGTTCGGCACGGCCTTCGGGTAGATGCAGCACCAAAGCTCCTTCGGTGTGCGGCCATTCGGGGTGGGGTGCGATGCAAACTCAGTTGTCTTCGTGGTGCCTGAGAATCGCCTTACGGCTTCCGCAGCAATTGCCTTAAGACGATTCCTTACGTCCTTTATTGCGTCGCGATCGCTTTCCTCCGCATCATTCCAAGGCTTGCTCTCCTGGTACCGAGCAAGCAATTGACAATCTCGGGATGTGATTTGCATGCGGTCGTCGGGACTGGTTGGCTATAGACAGTGAAGTGGAGCAATCTGAAGCGTCAAACTTGGTTCATTTCCCCCACATATTCTAGTCGACAATCGGCGTTTAGTCTCCATCGGCAATTACGAATCAAACTTGAATTGACTGGCAAGTCGCATAAATCCGGAGAAGCGTTCTTGGGTAACCGGACGACAATCGCTCACCGAACGAAGTGCTTGGTAATCACGCCGCGAATCACACTTAAATCGTCGGTTAAGCCGATTCCACGGAAAAAGTCGAAGGTGCCGTCGTACGGGTTGGCTAAGTAGTAAAGGGCGGCTGCGCTATCGGTTGTCTTTTCGATGGCCGTATGCTCGGCGTTGTGGGATGAAACCCATGCGACCAACGTATCGATCTCGCTTTTGGTAGAATCAAGATACTGCGCATACTTGTCTTGCATCGACCTAACCAATAGCACTAGCGCCTCAACATCCATTGGTTTGGAAAGCAAACGACTGGCCTGGGTCTTTGCTGCTTCCCAGGTGTACTCTCGGGTAAAGGGTGACAGGTTGATCATGTAGATCGGAAGGTACTCATGGAGTAGCTTTTCATCTACGTCGTCGCCAAGTCGCTCGCGGATCTTTCGAACGATGTCTTCCTGACGAGGTTGACCAAACACAAGTCGGTAAAGCGCAAGGTCTCGTTTCAGCCGCTTGTACTTGAGCGAGTCTTTGCTGTTGCTATAGAACAAGAGATGGCGTCGTAGGATCTCCAGCTTTCCTACTCTCGGTACGTAAATCCAATGGGGATATAGTCCCTGCTTGAACGACTGGTCACTCATAGCTTGAGCTTCGATCGAATCGAAAATCCACTGCCACGGCAATCCCCGCGATTCGACGCCTTCGTTCTGTGATGGGCCTGGGTCTGTCTTGAGTCGGTTATAGCCGTCTGTACCGGCTAGCGGGTAGTCGCGGGAAATCATCTCCCGGATCGAATAGCAGTTGTATCGATTGAGACGTCCTTCGCGCTGCTCGAGGTCCACCGGATTCGATGGAAGATTCCAATGAACGATGTCTTTGCAGTAGAGATGAAAGTCGAGGCCTTCTTGCCCAACCGAAGTGGTCGCGAGGACGAATGGCCAGAAAGGAGAGTTGAAGGCAGTTCGGACATCGGACTTTCGTGATTCGAAATCGCCAACGATTTCGGATTCAACCTGTGAGTCATCGCCAAATGCTAAAGCGAAATGGGCAGAGCCGGTTGTAGTTGAATCCGTCTTGAGCTTGTTGTTGACGCGATTGTTTACCCGAGGCGAACCGGCGTGCATCGAGAACACCACACCGATCTGCTCAACTAACTTTTCGGCCGTGGATTTGACCTCATCGCCATTGATGTTACCGATCTGGAGGTAAACGTATTCATCGAGGACTGCCTGCAAATGGGCTCGACCGCAGTAATCGAGAACCTTGTCAGTGTATCGAGTGCCTTTACTGTTTCGTCCAATAATTGCTTGAACCAGTGGACGGTTGAAGTAGTTTCGAAGCTGGCCGCATCCGATTCTTGTCACGTACTCGAACAGATTCACAATATTCTCAGCCTCGCCCGTCCGAAGCTTCTTTGAAACTATCGAATCCGCCGAATGCAAAAGTGAACGGAGGACGCAAACTGCAGGCGAATAGAGAGCCACGTGAACCAACTTACGTAGCGTTCGTTCGTTGACGGAAATCAGCGTTTTGTTCGTATTCGCGTAAGAATCCCATAGCCATGCGGCGTACCTCGCCTTGAACTTCAAGAGCCACTTTTTACTTGAGCTGTCTTTGGTTGTTCCACCAAGACGTTTGTCCGAGATAATAGCGTGAAGTTGGTCTCCAACTTCAACTCCCTGTCGATCGCACCATGCGCCTTCAAGCCGAGCAACTACATGCCACAGATTTGAAGAGACTCCTTCGCGTGAGTATGTAATGCCGCTGTCAGACTTTTGAATGGCAGCGAGCAGTTGCTGCCTAGCTGCTCGCTCCACTTGCCTTTGGTCGGGCGTCGATTCGAATCCTGCAGCTAATTGCACTGGGTCGACAAGCGAGGCTAAAGCCAGGCTAGGCATCGCCACGTTGAAGACCGACATCAAGCCCTTCTTGAACGTGAGTGGCGAACTCTTGAAGTCACGTTTGCGGAACTGCAGGCGACGCTCAAGTTCGGAACTAGTCAAGAATGCGATCGTCTTTGGAACGAAGTGCCAGTGGGAGAAGACGAGAAACTTCTGAGGCAACGGTCGGCTTTCGTAGAACTTGTCTTCGTAGTAAGTGCAAAACGGTTTTATCCACAAGAATGGCCAGTCTTCTTGCGCCGAACTCTCGCTTGCTTCGGGCGGCTCTCGGAATACGTTCTCGAAGAATAACCGGAACTTCTGGTTGTACTTGTGCGACTGTTTCAGCTCTTTGCCAACGTTGAGGAGCAAATGTCTTGGTATCTCCTCTTGGTTGTCCCGAAGCGTCTTGATGAGGGCATAGTGGCCGTCCATGAACGAGAGCAAAGATGGCCCAGACTTCCAGTAGTCCAACACTTTCCGACCGTGCTCACGAGCTCGCTTCGGGTCTTGGAGCAAGAACTGACTGAGTTCAACGTATTGCCGCAGCTCGTCGTACTTTGGGAGCATTCCTCTGGTGTTCTCACCATCGGCTGGTAACTCAATGATGCCCTTACAGGAATCATCGATGTACCGATTGCGCTCTGTTCGGCACATAACCTGTTGAAGCACCGTTTCTATCTTTTGCTTCTTTTCAAGCAAAGTTTGATCTACTTCATCGGTGGGATTGATCTCTTCCAGCCCAATTCTGAAATCATCGAGAAAGGTCTTCAGTTCGATGACTTTCGGGTCGTCCAACTTAAGAGCATTCAAAAATGCGAAAGTGTCGAGAAAATCCTCATGGTGGTCTTCGGTCTCATGTTGCCGTGTGTACATTTTGTATGGCGTCGCCGACAGTATGAGAACTTTGCCCTTTGAGTTGGATAGCAACTTGGATTCGAGCGAGTCAGGATTTCGAGACTGCTTTAATATCTGCTTGAATCGTTGGAATTCATCCATGATCACAAGGTCGGGAGCGAGATAGTCAAGCGATGCAAGAGCCAAGGCCTTTCGGAGTTCGCCGACTATGGTGTTCCGATTCTTGGTTATCCACGGTGATTCATACTCAGAGTACTCATCGACGCATTCATCAAGTACTCTAACCAGTCGGAATCGATTCGAATTTTTGTCATTGATAAGGCGATCGACTTTGCCTTGGCCCACCAGGCTCGTCCAACGGGCCAGAAACTTTCCATGTACGCAAGCTTCGAATTCGGCTTTCAGTTTTGGGAGAGTGGTCGTTTCTTCCCAGTCAGATATTGTTGGGCCGCACTTGAAGAACTCACGCCACTTCTTCGTCAATGTTTTACCAAACCCTTGGCTGATTAGGTACAAAAGCAACCGGCGCTCGCGTTTGATTCCAGTGGAGCGCCCAAGCTCAAGCGACGTACCGGGCGTGAAAGAATAGATTCGCAGTGCCGCATGGCTCTCCTGGTTGATCCCCAAGGTCATCAGGGTCAATCGATCCTTAAGGGCTTTGGCTTGCGAGTCGCTTGGCGCGAGCTTTTCAGCGTTTTGGGCTGCAATTTCCAGGTTCGAGCAGAGATATACGACCGTGAAACGCTTGCGCCGCTCCGAGAGGCGTTGCACGACGCCTTGTGCAATGAGCGTCTTTCCCAAGCCAACCTCATCTGCCAGCAGGTAGCGTCCAGAGTTGTTCGAATCGAGCATGTGAACGATGCGGTCAACTGCGGCTTTCTGAAACTCTCGTAATTCGGCCATCAGTTCCCCTTACGCCCAGTCTCAAAGGCTCGTTGGAACTCTGCCCAGAACGTGCGAAAATCAGCATCCACAAATTCGTTGCCATCTGGATCAGTGCCTTCGAATGTTTCGAGCAACCGACTGATGTCCGCGATACGCGTTTCATCCTCTGTGCAAGCAAGCATGACATCCTCGATTAAAACATCGAAGTAAGATCCACTTCCTCCAAAACCTTCGCGCCTCGTGCCTTTTACAATCTCCCGCATTCGTTTGCTGGCAGGATGCGTTCTGCCGAAGAGCAATGAAGAAAGGAACAGTGCAAACTGCTTGGCCGACAACTCTGCGCGGAGCAACTCTTTATTGCGTGCCGCCATGAAGTCGCCAAAATTGTCTTTCGACGACTTAAGAACGATGGTTCGTGATGCCTGCGAAGGGGAGTGCCTAATTCGGAAGCAAACGAACTGCGTCAGTCGTCCCACCGTCGCGTCATATGCCATGCCTCCGGCAAACGCATTCAAAACAGGATGATCTGTCCATTGCCGTTCATGGTCCGTTTGCAGCATCGAGATTGGTACTGCAGCAATCTCAACGTCACTTGCTACGAGTCTTTCGAAGTCGCTCGACTGACTTGCTACTAGCGGCTTCAGCCAAAGCGTGCTCACATCGGGTTGATAGGCAAGTTCAAAGGTAAACCGGGATAGTGTTTCCTGTGCGTCGCTGAGCAAATCGTCGATTTTCTCGTCTTCCGTCTTTTCCTCTTTATTCGCCCAATCTTCCAGCTCGTATCGTTCAATCCACGGGTGCAAACCATTTCCACGTTTAGGGTCAAAGACGAAGTCTTGAAGGAAGTTGGACTTTTTGATCCCTACTGGGAATGACAGCATGGCCTCCGAATTTTTGCCCTGCCAGGCGTTGTGGGATGCGTTAGCAGAGCCAATTAGCATTTGCTGGGTGGAATCCGTTTCAAAAAAGTAGAGTTTTGCGTGCAGACTGAGCCGAGTTGCAACTTCGGCCGAGGCATCGTCGTTGACGTAGAACAGATTTCGCTGCAGCTTCGTAACGAGCTTCTCGTCGAGCTTCAGCTCAATTTCGCGACGAGATGAAATCAGAGTCACCTTATCAAAGCCCTTGCATACTCTCTCAACAAGCGTCTTCCCAAGAAACGGCGAGACGACGACCGCCTCCTTCCCTACATCTGGTAGAAAAGACTCGAGTGCATCTCCTCCAGGCCATTGAATCGAAAGGTCGCAATTTGAAATCCCGTCAGGCATCGAGAACTCGATTGAAGGGAGTTGGTTGACAACAGCATCTAAAACAACCGAATTGCAACCAACCGATTGTTGGATCGAGCTCAGGTATTCAGCCAGAACGCCACCGATTGAGTTCTTCTGCTTACGAGTTATTGAGCGCCCTTCAAGTTTCGCAGCTAGCTCCCAGCTGTTCGACAGAGTCAGGTTTCGGCTTCCGACGATCAGCCTGTGAATCGGCCCTGCTCCCGCGTTTTCCGGAGTTAGCTTAGGCTTGTAGCTGAGGAACCATAGCTTTGGGTGAAAGCTACCTTCTGGCAGGGATACCTCCTCGATGAGGCTATCATAAATGGCACAAATGCGGCTTGATTCACGAACTCCGCTGAGCAAAATGCATCCGCGATTGACAAACAGCTTCAGTCGTTCCGCAAATCGAGTGAACGCGAACAGTTGTTGCGGAATGTTTGAACCGATCTCATCATCGCTTTCGGCGTCCGCGAAGGCCAACATGACCGAGGTCAACGCTACAAAGTCCACGCTGTAACTCGTGCCAACAGCATGGTCCAATCGATAGCCAGCCGGTGGGCGGAACATGTCTACAACGCTATTGCGATTCTTATGGTGAAATGCGTTCTTCATCGTCGCTTCAATCCTTCCCAGATATCGCCAATGATCTGCGATGCGATACCGGATCGGAAATCGAGCAAATACGGAAGATGCTTCGGATCAGTGAAGAATCCTGGGCGCTGTGTAGGCAACTTCCACTCATTCTGAAAACGACCGGGGATCAGCCGGCGTTTGTTGGGGCGTTTGTCTTTCTCTCGAACGATGATTAGATCACTGGTCTTTTCGATCAGCTCGTCACTTGATGACAGTTCTCCAATCCTCCGATGAATTGTAGAGATAAAAGATCGATCGCTGCCTCTTGCCAATTTTTGGATTTCGATCCACCGGAGGAACTGTTCGATGTCCCATTCAAGCATCGTCTGGCGACATTGCTGCCAACAATCAGCAATCGCCTGAGTGAGATCAACACCGCAGCCTTCAAATCCATTGGCGGTGCGCTTTGTGTCTAGCAGTCGGTAATAAAGCAGAGTTGCGATCTTAGTGAGCATACTAAAGCGCTGCGCATGATCGACCTCGGCACTTAGTGACTCGGGATGATCCCACTGCCATGGGT
>CAUJKA010000463.1 GCA_963204965.1 Planctomycetota bacterium
TAGACCTCAACATCGGCTGGATGATCGACGGCCATGAGTTCAACTGCATCAAAGTAGGCCGCCTCCCAAAGCTCTTCGGTCAACTGCAAAACGTACTTTCCGTCTTTAGGTTTCAACGCCGAACCATCGATCTTCAGATACTCCCAGTCACGCGTTGGAGCCAACATGCCTGGACCGAACTGCAATCCAATGGGCGCGGCCCATAAGCAATCGGTAAAGAACTCGAAACGCTCGCCGTTCCAAGCATAAAGATAGGGGCAAGATCCGTTCAACTGTTGCTGATCAAAGACGGTGCTCTTGCCAGGCGCTTTGAAAATGTTGTTTGGCGTGCCGTTAGTCCAAACGACTCGCATCACATCGGCACCGGTGGAACTGCCCACGCCAAAACGAGTTCGAGTGCCACGCACGATCTGCGATTGGTACTTGCCGTTGGACTTGAGTTCAATCAAGCTACCCACGCCATGCATGTTGCAGCGTTCGCGCGGTCGTTGGCTGCCGTCCTCATCGGCGCGAAGCACGACGATCATTTGCTGATTCTTGTTGCCATCAACGTTGCGGAGTATGGAAACCTGTCCGTCGCTTCCAAGCGCCACCAAATCATCGTCATTATCTGCGTCGATATCGATCGCGACGGCTTGCAGAATCGGCTTGCTGATCAAACTGCCTTCGATTCGAAGTAGACTTCCGTTAGCTTGACCCGCAAGAATCTCCGCGCCGTTGCTTCCCCACGAGACTGCATCGCTCAATCCATCGTTGTTCCAGTCGCAAGTCAAAAGGCCTTGAGCGGCTTGATCGGAGACCTTTTGTACATCCGCTGGCAACCAACCGTGGCGACCGACAGATTTCATCGTCAATAATCGCACACCTTTTTCGCCACAGGTTAGCAAATCCCAACATGCGTCTCCGTTGGCATCAATGGGTTCGATCGCTCGCGACGCTCCGAGCAGTTCTTGAGGCCAAACCAAGGCTCGTGGATGATAGCGCCCATGCAGGTTGTTTCCCAGCATCGAAGGCGCACCGACTTGATCCGAGCCCACGAAGATGTCTGTAAGTACGTCGCGATCAGCGTCGAAAGCGATGATCGAGTCGTACCTCTTGGTTGAATCTGGCAACGTCGAGTACCCGCTGAAGTCTGCGAAGGTCCAGTCGCCGCGATTGGACCACAGCGTGATTCCGCGACCCTCCGACGATACGATTAGGTCCAGATCGGAGTCGTGATCGAAATCGATCACCGCGATGTGTTTAACTCCCTTCAGCGCGGCCATTTCCTCGGAGACAGGTCGCGGTACAAAATTGCGAGTCGCGCGATCTTCTGAAAGTTTGTTCTCGAGCAATTGCAATCCATCCTTGCCATACACAATCAAATCCACGTCGGTATCGACAAGCCCAGCAGTTGTAGTTGCTGCGGCGTCCGGTGGAGCGGTGGTTGGGAGTATAGAACTAGGCAACGTCTCTTTGCGTCTCTGGTAATCGTGGTCCAAGTCCGCCAAGACGATTCCAGAGATCGATGCAGTTGTTTCTGCTTGGATGATTGCCTTTGGTGCGGAGCCATCAAAACTCCAACACAGTAACGAACTACCAGTGGCAACGACTAAATCGCCTCGACCGTCCAAGTCGACGTCTTCGGTGGCAATTGCAGTTAGACCTTGAGCGTCGAAGCTCACGCCAGCAGGCTCGAACTTAATCGCCGAAACCGTCTGATCGTCTGAACGACTGCGACTTCCAGCAAAGTTCAAGCGGACGAACTCCAACGGATGCGGTCGCAAGAGGTAAAGATCGTTTTGGTAAGCAATCTCAACCAGCAACGAATTGCGAATGAAGGTTGCCTGAGTCTGAACTGTTTTCCATTCCTGCTTTTCAAGCGCAGCTTGCATTCGCTCGACCAGTTTGTTCAATGACGATCCAGTCCGCGATGCGAAGGGCTGGAAGAACTCTCTACACTTTTGCAACTGCGGTCCCAAAGCCTCACTGTCCTGCTGTTTGGCCAAGACATCCAAGTAAGCAACTGCCAAGCCAATGTTGCTTGGCGATTTGCTGATTGCCGACTCAAGCAGCTTGCGAACTTCCTTGAGGTCCAACTGCGATTGAGATACCTGCATGAGTTCGATCAATTGAAAGTAGGTATCGGCTGTCGCTTCCTTTTTACTAATCGCCTCGCGCAGTGCTTTCTCTGCTTTGGGCATTTCGCCTTTGTCTTGATAGAACTTCGACTCCAGTACCCAAGCGTCCGGATAGTCGGCGGTAAGCTGTTTGAGTTTTTCGATCGAGGCTAAGAACTCGCTTTCCAGGCTGGAGACGTTGGCAGATTGTTTGACTCGAGCATTTCGAAATTGGAAAAGCAGACCTACAGATCGATTCTGAAAGCCAAGCGGATCCTGGGGCAGGTCCTGGGACAGCTTGGCAAAGCCCTCCAGGGCCTCGATCAATTGCCTGCCCTCTTTGTCCTTGTCCAGTTCAGCACCATTTTCAAGGAGAGCGATGCTACGATTCTTGAGCGCTTCGAGATCCGCGGTGACTTCAGATGCCGCGGATGGTGAAACGGCAGGTGCAACTGGTGGCGGACTGCTAGGTTTAGGTTTACAGCCTGAAAAAGCAAACAGCACCGCCAAGTTCAGCAAAACGATAGCTGGATTCAACAAAAGTAAAGTTGGCGTTGATTTTTTCGACTTGGCAGCAGCAGACATGATTAGGATTCCGACGGGGAGAAAGTCGCGCCAAAGGATCAATTTGAGTGACATCTTACCCAATTCCTTGTCGAAAAAGAGGGTAGCCCGTCGCGCGGCCAGACTGGGTAAAATACGTGTTCAGTCAAACTTTGGTTGGGCTTGTAGTGACGAATCGCTGGGCAACTATTGACTTAATACTGCGAAATATGTGATACTTAGGGGGAGTTTACGGCTCATAACAGATATCATGGGGTAAACTTGTGTGCGACCGCGGGTCAATGTGATCCGTCTAGGTGCGCGATTCAATCCAGAACTGAAGGGGTTTGTTAACGACTGTGCCACAGCAAGGAAATCGACGAAACGATCGGGGAGTGAACGAGCGGAGTTCAGATTCAACCAGAGTCAACAATCAGATTCGCGAGCGTCAAGTTCGTGTGATCAGCGAAGAAGGAGAGCAACTAGGTATCCTTGATATGGATACTGCCCTCAACCGCGCCAGAGACATTGGTCTCGATTTGGTAGAAGTCGCTCCAGGTGAAAAGCCTCCCGTTTGCCGAATCATGGATTACGGCAAGTACAAGTACGAAAAAGGCAAGAAGAAGCAAAGCAGCTCTTCGAGTCACCAAACCAAGCTGAAGGAAATTCGTCTACGGCCTAAGACCGGTGAACACGATCTACAGTTCAAAGTGAAACAAGCCGTTGGATTCTTGAAGCACAAAGACAAAGTTCAAGTTTCAGTCATCTTCCGTGGCCGTGAAATGGCTCACGTTGAAGAAGGCCTTAAAGTCATGGAAGGCGTGTTGGAAGAGTTGCTACAGTACGGCAAGCTTGAATCCACACCCCAGCAACTTGGCAAGCGTATGCAGTGCACTGTCGCTCCGAAGTAATCGCACAGTCTGTCAGTCCTGAAACCGGACGCTAACGCGATTCCGGCTAGTCTAGAACAACAAAACAAATGCCAAGCTTTTCACAGCTTGGCATTTTTCATTTTCGAAACGTGCATTCGACAATTAGAAAGTCGCTCCCGTTTCCAACGGATTCTTTGACGCTTATTGCTCATTCGGTAGTTTCGTCAATTCGCAATCCGATGCGCGGCCGCGTTTGGCTTACAGGGCTGGGTGATCGATCAACAGCTTTTCCCAGTGATCCATCAGCCATTGCTCGTGCTGGAGAGTACCAAAGATCTCGACCTTCTTGCCACCAGGATGTTGATCATTGAACGGATATCGCAGACTGGTGTCTTTCATCAAGAGATTGCTGCGAGCGATCTTGCAAAAGCCCAAATCGCGATATTCGCTGTCTTCCAAGTGGTGGCTTTCACCTTGCTCGTACTGCATTAGAACCAGTGAATTGATTCCTGTTAGCGATCGAATCATTGAATCGATGACTGCTACACGATCTTCAATGGCTGGATGCAGAAGCACTTCGTGCAAGAAGAGTATCTCTAGAACAAAGCCTTCAATGCCCAGCTCGGGACGAAATCGCTTACCAGCTCGCATGAGCGTTTCAGCAACTTGCATCCACACGCCAGAGACATCCGCAATTTCAATCGGGTTGTAACCACAATCTTCCGACAATGACAAATCCCAACGCTCGGCCCACAATCTGCCGACGACGTATTCTTCAGGAGGATTCACCACTTGTTGGATACGATTGCCATCCTCTCTCGATGTCGAGGATGCAATCACATCAACCAGAATAGGAACGACGAAATCTGCCTCTGTCTCACGGGCTACCGGCACACGTTGATTGACGTTCAAGTACATGATGACAGAATGAGTATTGAGGAGTAGTTTGCGTTCGAAAAGCAAAGGTCATAGTAATTACCTTTGAACATGGTACTAGGCCACAAAAGAATGTTCGAAACGACTTTCCACAAAATTGGTTCACAGCATGAAGTGCGTACTTGCAGTGGCGCAGCATCTCGATTAGCTGAAATTCTGGCGTTGAGGTGATGTTGTCTGAGACGCTTTTGATCGCAGATTCGATTTTGTTGCAAGCACATCGAACTTCTATTTTCGAATCGTGGCGAGCAGGAGTTGGTTTGACCTCGAAGCGCTGATTTTGAAGTTGCGCTATTGGGCATTCTAGACGCTTCGTTCCTCGGATTTTCGTGCTCGTGCTCGTGCTCAGTCGAAGGCGGTGCTCGTGCTCAGTCGAAGGCGGTGCTCGTGCTCAGTCGAAGGCGGTGCTCGTGCTCGAATCCGGTCTTTCGAGCACGATTACGAGCACCATTTCATTGAGCACGAGCACGATTTCTTGACCCAGTCTAACGCTTGCGCTGACTTGCTACTGCTCCATGCGGCTTTGACTTATCACTTCCGTTGAGCAGTACAGCTTACCTGGCTAATTCCAGCAAACACTTTGCCACGGTAAACTAGGGGATTCCTGCGCAACAACCTTTCCGGCATCATCCCAGTTAGGCCCGAGTAATCTACAATACCGGTCAAGCTGGAAACGTTGGTTGCCAGTAAAGGCTTGCATTCGCAGGCTAGCAGGACGAGATCGAATTTTAGAGTTTTCGAATTTTGGGCTCGCAAAACGCCCTTAAATCTCAATTGGTGGGAGCGACAGGTCGATGAAAAAGGTTGAGGCAATTGTTCGGCACTTCAAGCTTGAGGACGTTAAGAACGCACTCACCGAACAGAGCATTCATGGAATGACAGTCACCGAAGTTCGTGGTTTCGGGCGTCAGAAGGGACATACCGAAATTTACCGTGGCACTGAGTACGCGGTCGACTTTGTTCCGAAAGTGAAAATTGAAATTGTCTGTACCGACGCTAATCTGCAAACCGTTGTGGACACCCTGATGCGGGTCGCTCCGACCGGAAAGATTGGCGACGGAAAGATTTTCGTCACAGAGCTGGAAAACGTGATCCGTATTCGAACGGGTGAAACTGGCGACGAGGCGATCTAGCCCCCAAGAAACGGTCTCAATGAGTGTACCTGTTGGCTTACCTGCCACCGTAATTGAATCCAAGCGAGCCCTCAAAGATGGCCTGCTGAAACTGCGTGCCGCGCACGACGGTGGGGCTACGGGTTTAGAGGTTAGCAATCAGCTTGCCGAATTGCTGGACGTCATTGTACGCAACACATTCGACGCTGCTGTCATTCAAGCTAACGCGAAGGAATACGCTCACAAGTTGACTCTTGTCGCTCACGGCGGTTATGGACGTCGAGACGTTTCGCCCTATTCCGATGTTGACTTGATGCTCCTTCACGCGCCGGAGATTGAACAGCAAGCCGCTCTAGTTGCCAAGTATCTCAGTCAATGGATCGTCGATATCGGCTGTATCTTGGGCTTCTCGCTACGTACGGTGCTGCAATGCCATAAGATGGCTTGGGCCGATGCAACGATCTTTACGACCTTGGTCGAGAGTCGATTTCTCGCCGGCAGTATCGAGATGTTCGACGCTTTCTTCAAAGGCTTTCGCGATGGAACATTGCGCCGAAGCAAGCGATTAGTGCGAGCTGTTGAAATTGCCAGACGGGACGAACGACGCAGATATGGCGAAACGGTGTTTCTGCTCGAGCCGAACATCAAACGCTCGCGAGGTGGTCTTCGCGACATTCAACTCGTGCGTTGGATCGGCTTTGCTCAATTTGGAGTTTCTGACCTCGAGCAACTATCGAAACTCGGCCACTTGATGTCGGATGATTTTCAGTCGTTGTCCATGGGACACCAGTTCCTGATTCGACTTCGCAATCAGATGCACTTTGTTGCCGGTAAGACGCAAGATCAATTGGATCGTAGTCTTCAAATGTCGTTAGCTACTTGGGCGGGCTATCCAGGCGCGGATGGAATATTACCTGTTGAACAGTTCATGCAAGAGTACTTCGCTCATACCAGCGAGATCCGCTACAGCAGCGCTCACTTCTTAGAAGCCGCTAAATGGAATTCGCCTATTGCTCAGTCTCTCGAGCACACGATGGCCATCCGCGTGCAGCGAGACTACCGCGTCGGTTGGCGTCATGTGTGGGCTACGAAGGCAGGACTAGAGCGATTGAAGCGCGACCCGGCGGCTGTGCTTGAGCTAATGTCGATCTCGGCCCGATACAACCGCCCCATCGAGCACCAGACGTGGCGTGAGATTCGTTCGGCCATGCGCAATCGTCCAGCCGGCCAAATGGATGATATGACCATTGCACGATTTATGGAGCTAATGAGCAGTACGAGCGGTTTGGCGAGCCAGCTCCGTCGATTGCACGAGTTGCGAGCGTTGGAACAGTTCATTCCCGACATGACACACGCTCGATGCCTGCTGCAGTTCAACCAGTACCACAAATACACCGTCGACGCTCATTCAATCCGCGCCGTCGAATGCGTGACCGAGTTGGAAACTAACCCATCGCTGTTGGGCGTAATCTATCGCGGGCTAAAGAACAAAGCCTTGTTACACTTGGCCTTGCTGATTCATGACCTCGGCAAAGGCTTCCTTGAGGATCACAGCGAGGTGGGCCGACGCATTGCCAAACGCCTCGGTACACGACTGAAACTGAATTCGCAGGACCGCGAAACGTTAGCGTTCTTGGTGCACCAACATTTGCTGCTTTCACAAACTGCCTTTCGATACGACTTGAGCGATAATGCGGCTGCTGTTCGATTCGCTGCGGTCGTGGGCTCGAGCGAAAGACTACAGTTGCTGCTGCTGTTGACCTATGCCGACTTGGCCAGCGTTGGTCCCGATGTGGTCAATCAGTGGAAGATCGACCTCCTTTTGCAACTCTACTATCAAACCGACGCACACTTCCGCGACGACAAGCCCGGCGAAGGCTTCCGCGCGGAGATCACTTCGCGGCGCAGGTCGGTGCTATCGACCGTACCAGCGGGTTCAGATGATCAGTGGTGGCAACAACAGGTTGAAGCACTACCGATCGGATACTTAATGCGCTCAACGCCGCAGGAATTGGTCGCTGAGCTTTCGCAGTTTAAGAAACTGGACAAAGAGCATTGCTTATGCTGGGGCAAGTACATCGCCTCGCAGAAGGCTCTTGAATTCACCATCGTTACCGACCAACGCGGCCGATTGATTGGTACCTTCCACCGCATTACCGGAGCTCTGTCCAGTCAAGGCATGCAGATTATCGCAGCCGATATTCACACTCAGCCCGGTGATATTGCCTGGGACCGTTTTCAAGTTGAAGATCCCGAGTCTCAAGGCAGCCCGTCGCCGGGTCGAATCCAAGCGGTCTGTGATGCGATTCGAGCGGCGCTCAATCCTGAAAACTCTGCAGCACCCGTATTCGCCAAGAAGTGGAGCAAAGTGAGTGGAAAAGCCGCCGAAGAACTCAAGACGCAACCCACGCAAGTTCGCTTTGACAACAGCACTTCTGATCAGTACACAATCATCACTTTGTTCGCTTATGACAGAATGGGTCTACTCTATTCTGTTTCCAAGGTACTTTTCGAAATGCAATTAGTGTTAAACTATGCGAAGATCAGTACGCACCTGGATCAAGTAGTCGACGTGTTCTACGTTTCCGATTTGGAAGGGAACAAGATCGAAGAGAGCACGGCTTTGTACTTGATTAGGCAACGATTGTTACAGGCGGTCGAAAACACTTAAGGAGTCGGCCATGGATTTTGTGGCGATTGACTTCGAAACAGCCAACCATCGAGCGAACAGCGCTTGCCAGCTCGCCGCGGTAGTCGTGCGCAATTCGCAAATTGTCGATGAGCACTGTTGGTTGATTCGTCCGCCATCGAATCAGTTCTCTCGGTTCAATATCGCCGTGCATGGAATACGCCCAGCCGATGTTGCCGATGCACCAAAGATGTCGGGCATTTGGCCAGAACTGCAGCCGATCATTCAACAGCAAGTCTTGGTCGCTCACAATGCCCGCTTCGACGTATCGGTGTTGTTGTCTAGCTTGGGCGAGTACAGCATTGCTTGCCACGACTTCGACTTTCATTGCACCCGAGCCTTAGCGCGAGCCGCTTGGCCGGGTCGACCGCGCTACGGTCTTAAACCGCTGGGAATCTACCTTGGACTCCAGTTCAAACATCACGATGCCTTGGAAGACGCTCGAGTCTGCGCCAAAATTGCGTTGGCGGTCGAGTCGCTGATGGGCGAATCGGTGACGCTTGAGACACTTGAAGAGCACATGGGGATTCGTCGAGGCCATTATCGAGGCGGTAGTGTAGTCTCACCGCGATCGAAAGGAACATCGGGTAGTTCCAATCGAACATCTGGTTCAAGCGGGGACGGTAGTCGTCCTGGACGTAGCGATCGTTGGGGCTTTCCTGTTTCAAATAATGCCAAGCCGCTGGGAAGCGTATGCCCCGAGACTGTTCGACAAAGTTGCGTCGACAAACCGCTATCGGGAAAGAAGATCGTCATGCTGGGGCCGCTTCGCGGTTTGAACATGGAAGACACTCAGCGGCTGTTGACCGACTTGGGTGCACAACTGGAAACCCAGATTTCTGCATCGACCAACTACGTCGTGGTACCTGGAATTTCTATAGCCGACGCTCAGCAACAGGTCGACACAATCAAGGCTCACACGGCGCAAAGCGGATTGCCTGCGCCGCATATTCGCGTGCTTAGTGAACGACAATTCCGCGCACTGCTGCCTGGTGGAGCAATCTCTATTCAGTAGGACAGTCGGTTTCTTAGTTTTCCCTACGATACCAACAGTCAGTTTGAGGAGCAGACATGACTTTCAGCAAGAAGTCCCGCTAAAAATCCATTCGAACTTTGCCACTACCTCATGAAACAAATTCTTGCCAGAGCGCTATGCATTATTCACGTTCTAGCATTCGCTGTCTCGACATACATCGCGGCTGTCGATATTGAATCGATACTTGTGTCAGGATGGATTTGCTCAGCGACGGGATTATTTGCAGGAATTGCCTCACTTATCGCAGGGAAGAGTGCACTTTCCGTTGTCTCGTTTTTGACACCTGTGGTGGCGATAACGTTGACATTACTAGAAGCATCCATTCTCCAACTGGGGCCTAGCCTCGCTGCTCTGCCGTTTTGCATTATCTTCATTATCGTTCAGTTAACCACCAACTTGGTCACCTTCTGCTCAATCAACGAAGGTGTTAGCTCGAAACAGATTTCAATTAAGACGATGCTCATCGCAACATTTGCATTTGCAGTCGTTTTTGCAATTGTTCGCTACCTACTACAGCGGGAACACAATACCATCATGCTGATTGCTCTAACACTGGCGGGTCTGACCTTTGTTGGCATAGTGCTTAGCATCCATCAAATGCTTAGTGCTAAAGGCCGCAAAAGTGTTGCTTAAACTTTAGGGAAGCTGGCAAGATATCGGTTGGCCAACTAAGTCCCGAACTGCGACGCGCTGTCGATGAAAAGTAGAAAACAGCGTCGGGTTGAATGACGATTTTCCTCGCGAGTTGTACTGGAAGCTAATTCAACTAAGCGACTACTTCGTACTCTCTTTGGCGATCAAGTCTAAGTACTCTTGGCACTTACCAGCATTTTCAACTTCGCCCTGAGCGACACTGGTGGCTTTGATTTTTTCCAACAGTTCGCGTGCCTCAGAAACTTTGCCAGCACGAAACAATGCTAGGCCATAGTTGCGACCAAGCGATCGAGAGATGAAGTTCTCGCCATTGGCGCTGGCCTGAGCCACGATCAGCTCGTAGTTCTGCACCGCCTCATCGAAACGGCCTGCGTCGACGAGAGCTAGTCCATAGTTGTTCTTGCAAATGAGCAGGAATTTTCCTTCGCCGGACTGGATCTTTGAATAGTGCTCAATGATTCTTTCAAACTTGGGGATTGCTTCTGTCGGTCGCCCCAATCCGATTAAGGCGGTGCACTGACAGTTCAACAATCGAAATCTCCAGTCATCATCGGCTGCGAGTGTTGCATCAGTCTGCTCAATCACAGCTTCGCAAATTGTTAGTGCCTCTTCGCATTGCTTGCGACGAACCATGGAAACGATAACGGCTTCCGTTGCGCCCAGGGTAATGGGATGCAGTTGTCCAAGCGATGCTCGGCTCAACTCCATGAACTCGCGATTGATGGCCAATGCACCATCGGAGTCGCCGCTTCGTCGTAACGACTCTGCGTAATTCAGCCAAGCCGAAACAGTCAAGTCGTGAGCTGGACCAAGTACCTTTCGAGCTCGATGCGCGCATTCGCGCTGTTGTTGGATGGCTTCCGCAATTTTGCCTTGTTCGGCAAGGGCTAGTCCCAAGTTGGATTGGTTAACGATACCTTCTCGAGTGTCATTCAAACCCAGCTTTTCGCGGATGCTAAGGATCTCGCGGATTTGACGCTCAGCCTCCGCGTACCTCCCCAAGTCCAAATAGATCCCTGACAATCCGCCGAGCGCTGACAATGTGGTTTGATCAGCCTTATTACGATTTAGCAAGTCGATGAATACCTTCTCCGCCTCGCTGGCTTCACCTAAGTCCTTGTAACAACCGGCAAGTACTTCTAGCGCATAGGCAGTTGTGGAGTGCCCCTTGCCAAGAAACTCCTCAGACTCGGCCAATGCCGAACGAGCCTGTTGCAATGCTTCATCGGGCTTGTAGAGCCAACGATTGACGTTGGCTAGTTCGATTTTGTCATAGATTTGCGAATCGCTCTTCTTGTCGCTTCGAAGCGAAATCGCCCGCACCAATTGATCATGAGCTTGTTGATAACCGGCGATGCTGAAGTACATGGTCGCGAGGTTCGAACGCACGTCTGCCTCAATTTGTGGCTTACCTTTCAGCACGACCGATATTCGCGACTCAAGGCCCGCCAATGCGTCAATGACTTTGGTATTGGGGTCGCCGTGATGCGCATCGCTCGAAGAGATCATCCCCTTGAGCAAACTGGTGACAGCGACCGCATTGTCGCGTTCCTCGGAAGCTCGACTGAGGTTCGTGTTTGCCAGAGCGAGGTTTTCTTCGGCGCGAATGCGAAAGTAGTTGCTGACAACCGTTCCGCAAAGCATCGCGACGATCAAACCTGCCGCGAGTGTCGATACAAGCGGACGTCGGCGAATGAACTTAAGCAGACGACTCGGCGATGAAATTGGCCGCGCGAGCACAGGCAGGTCGTCTAGGAACCGTTGCAAATCATCAGCCATCGCTTGGGCGCTTTCGTAACGCTTGGCAGGAGACCGAGATAGGGCCTTCATGCAAATGCTCTCCAGATCACGTGGTATTCGCGGATCAATTTGCCGTGGCGGTAGCGGGTCGGACGACTCCATGCGGCTAACGATTGCAAATGGTCGACCGGAGTAGGGCGGCACGCCACAAAGTAGATGGTACAGCGTCGCACCAACCGTCCAAATGTCTGTAGCTTGTGTTGCTGGTTGACCGCTGAGCAATTGTTCGGGACTCGCGTAAGCGGGAGTTCCTGCAAAACCATGCAGTCGGTTCGACTCATTTTCGTCGGAGCCAACTGACGCTTCGGGATCCAACACGGCAGCATCGGCGCGTCGAGCGAGTCCAAAGTCCGCCAGCTTAGCGCGGAAATTAGAAAGCTGGTTCAATTCCAACTTCATCACATTGGACGATTCTCCAGACGAAGCTGAAGACGTACCGCTCGGAGTATGACTGTCGCTTGGTTCCAGCATCACATTGGCAGGCTTGATGTCGCCGTGGATTACTCCGCGCAGGTGAGCTGCGGCGAGTCCAAGCGCGATATGTCTGGTCAGCCTTGCCGCGTCGCGAGCTGGAAGAGCCGAGAATCGCGAAAGGCAACTCCGAAGCGTGGGACCTCCAATCCACTCCATGATGATGTAAGAGATCGACGAACTCACCGGCGAAATTTCGTAGACGCGTACAATATGATCGCTGTTGAGCGCCGCGGCCTGAGCTTCTCGAGTCAGCGAATCGACTCCCAGCCTTGAAGCCCAATCGCGGTGCAAAATCTTGATTGCGACATCTCTGCCCAATCGTTGATCGACGGCTCGCAGTACAATTCCTGAAGAGCCTTCGCCAATTTGATCGTCCACGACTAGCTCAGAACGAATACCCGCAAGAAACTGCTTGGCGATATCAACCGTGATACGAGTAGGCAGCGACAATTCAGCAGCGACTTCAGGAGTCGTATCGAGCTGCGTCACCTCTTCATCCAAAGGTGAAGGCGATTGTACTTCCTTGTTTTCGCTCATGAACTATGTTTCCTACAGACTCTTCGACGCTGGCTAATAGGAACATTTTACTCAAAGGAAACAACCTGTGTTGGCAGGTCAAAACTCCTGACGAGTTTCGCGACCTTCGGTACCTAAACGTCCCGTCCGTAAAATCGGGCGAGACGCCCGTGCACCTGCTTCGTTTTCAATCCCACCGGCTCGCCCGGTCGGTTCTTTAGGCTTCTCACTACAGATCGAAAGCGAGAAAACTTCTTAATCACTTTCTGCAGCGGCCATCATTAAGGATTAGTTGTTCCTGTCTTGATTTCCGAAATCAAAAACCTGAAAATGGCGCGGCAACAAGGTGTAGCAGATGAAGCCCTTGATCGGCCATTTTGACTTGCGTTGAGTCATTCTCCTGGGCCTGCTAAAAAATAACATTTTGAGCTTTAGAAACTGTGAATTGATGGCAACTTACAGCGTCAATTGTGAATGTGGAAAATCGATAGCCGTGGCGCAGTCCCAAGCGGGAGCTTCTGTCATCTGCGACTGTGGAAAAACGGTTCCTGTGCCACTCTTAAGCGCACTTCGTAGAGCCGCAGGAGAATCCAATCGAACAATTATCGAGGAACTTCGATTTCAGATTGCCAATAAAGAGTTGCCCTATGGAAACCTCTGTCCCTTCTCGGGTAAATTGGCCGACTATATTGTGACGATAAATGTTCAATGTGAGCGTAGTTGGACACGCGGTGGTGAAGATCCGAACTGGCTCGAGATAGGGTTCAATGTCGCTTTCGGGTGGGTGGGTGCATTAATCGCATCAAGAAACAAAACTCCCCTCCAAGAATTTGGTCGCGAAACAGTTATTGATTTGCCACTCAAAGTCTCCGCGGAGATGCGATCACAGGTGATCCGAATGCGGAGTCAGAATTCGTTGAAAACCGCATTGCGTACAGTTCCGATTTACGAGAAGCTCTTGGAACAGTACCCCGATGCAGTTGTTTCGGTGAATCCGTAAACTACAGCTCCTCTTCAGCAGGACATACGAAACCAACATGAACTTCAAGCCTGATGGATATCCAAGCGTCTCGCCTTACTTGATCGTTTCCGACGCAAACGAGACTATCCGATTCCTGATACAAGCGTTTGGTGCAATCGAAATCCGACGGTTTCAAGACGAAACCGGCAGAGTCATGCACTCCGAGATTCGCATTGACGACAGCGTGCTGATGATTGCGGATTGCGCGCCCAATTGGCCGGCTGTACCATCACATGTCCACATCTATGTTGATGATGTTGACGCCGCATACAAACTCGCCGTGGAAGCCGGTGCCGATTCTGTTCAAGAGCCTACGAAAAAAGATGATGATGACAAACGTGGTGGCGTCAAAGATGTTGGCGGCACTACATGGTGGATCGCCACCAAAATCGCTTGAGGTCAATAGACGATTCTCTCGGTGGCTTAGTGAACTGCCTTTTCCAACATGAGACCATGCAGTGGATGTAGACCAAACAATCGAGCGACTAAAGTCACGGATCAAGATTTCACCACCGGTTTCCTGCAGGACGAACATGACGGCAACTCCACCGGCACCACTGTCGCTTGAGAGTTACATGCGATTCGAAACTGAAAGCGGTTTGATTTTGCCGGTCTTTATCCGTCGAATCTACACCGAGGTAGCCGACGGCGGCTTCGGTCCTGCCTATGGCATCAACCCATTGATGGGCGACGAAACGGATTCTGTGGCTACTTGGGATCGTTTATTCCAAAACGCAAACCACGACGAACCCAGAGGGCCTCAATGGCCATCGCACCTCATTCGATTATGCGAGGCTGGCTGCAACATGTTTTATGCAGTCGATATTCGCAATGAGAACAGCCCTGTTTTCAAGGTCGAGATAACTAGCTCGAATAACGTTGACGACTGGCTGAGCGTTGCTTCGACATCCGTCGTAGAATGGCTCGATCACTGGGCATGTGAACGATTGGGATGAATCTTTGTAGGGCAAACAAATTGAGAATTCACGTCTTGAGCGATCTGCACCTTGAGTTCTCGAGCTTTTCGATGCCTACCGTCGACGCAGATGTTAGGATCTTAGCTGGGGACATACATACAAAGGACCGTGGCTTGCCAATTGCCATCCAGCATGGCTACGACTTGCCAACTTTGTATGTAGCGGGTAATCACGAGTTCTATGGCACAGCAATCCCAAAGCTCTACGACAAACTCAGGACAATGACGGTTGGAACAAACGTCTCGGTACTCGAAAACGATCAGGCGATTGTTGGTAACGTTCGTTTCTTAGGATGCACGCTCTGGACCGACTTCGGATTACTTGGTGCAGACGCCCGAGCCGTCGCCATGCTTGTGGCCAAGACAACCATGACGGATTACAAGAAAATACGAATGAATCCTTCGTATAGAAAGCTCACAACCGAAGCAACGTACGCGTTTCATCGAAGCAGTCTGAATTGGCTTGAGTCTCGCTTGGCCGAACCATTTTCGGGCAAGACTGTCGTGATTACACATCATGCACCCTCCGCTCTTTCGATTACTGACAGTTCAGACTTGATTAATGCGGCGTATGGTAGCTCCTTGGACGAGTTTATCAGGGCGAATCCGATTGATCTTTGGATTCACGGGCATACACACCATTGCGTTGACTATCAGATTGGTGGAACGCGGGTCGTAAGCAACCAACGAGGCTATCCTGGAGAACAGACTGGAAAATTTGATCCGAGTTTCGTAGTTACGCTATAATCGTCCACCAATGTGTTTCAAACTAAGTCGTCGATCAGCAGTGTCGCCCTCACATCTCCCACTTAATCATGTTTGATCTTCTCGTTGAAATTGAACCGATGGCCGCGACTGGCTTCGAGCAGTCGACGATTGATGCCACGATACAACGCAACATCATGGTCGAACGTTTCCTGGCTTCGCCGATCGGTCCACATCTTCGCTCAATCGAAGGTGCAGACATTTCCGAAGCGAGTGGCGGCCGATTGCTTGGTACGTCGGCAATCAAATCAGAAATTGACGAATATGATCCGTGTTCGTTGCTATTTCCTCTTGGTTACCTCCCAATTTGGACCTCAATCGGCGGCAATGCAATCGTTTATGGGCTCGATGAAGCGGCGTTCTATTGGGCTGATCACACAGGCTGGATTCGAGGCGATTGCGTGATGCTGCCAGGCACAAATCACGAATTGCCATTCACCAACGAGAACATCCCGAAGGGGCTGCTCAAACTATCTACTGATCCCCCAGACACTTTTCTTGCCGACCTTCGCAACGGGGACTACACTGACCGTTTAGACGAACTCGACTAGTTCAACGGGCGAGAACTGGGGGTAAGAAAATGTGGGTAGGAAAATGGAGCTTCGTAAGAAGACAGGCAAAATCGAGGCTCGCGTAAAGGCGCGAAGCCGCAAAGGAAGAACAAGCCAGTATTCTGTTCTCCTGCCTTCATTCTTTTGCCTAAAGTCCTTGAGTTTTCAGTTTGACTCGAAAATTCGGGCTACCTTTGAGTTGGGTATGAAGTCAATTGCGGGCAACTTGCTACGGTCTGCCTATTTCGCCCTCACCGCTTTTGGCTCGCACTACTCACCACGCGACTCTCCCGCCAATGAGTTGTGCCGTAAACGGTCAAGTAAGCGCGCGGCAGAGTTCGTAACGCGTCCTCTCGCAGGCGAATTCGCTGCTTAAGTCGTTTGACGTGGAGTAGAAAAAGTAAAAGCGTCGCAGAGAGGAGGGCTATAGCGCGCTAGTGGTCTTAGCCTTTTTGCTTTTGGCCTTCAATTGAGGAACGCCGGTGAGCTGGATAATGGGTGGTCGTTCGGTGATCAAAGTTACTTCGCTTTTGACGCTTCCTTTTTTGAACCAGAATGGCGTCATCCATGCATTCTCGCGAATCGGTACTTCAACCAAGACAGTGATGACGGGAGTATCTTCGGTAATCACGGTAGGTGTGACGGTTATCTTTGCGGATTTAAGCTTGCCAGTGGCTAACAGCTTCGAAGCGCAATCAACAGCATCTTGGCTGGTGGCACCTGGGACGATCGCAAATCTGGCACCTTCGTAGGAAGCAGTGTCAGCGGTATGCTGAAGCAGGAGAACTCTACTGAGCTCAATCATGCCATAGAAGAACATCATGAGAATCGGCATCACCATTGCAAATTCAACGAGTGCCGCGCCACGTTTGTGCATAGTGCGACTCCTAATAGGTGATTAACGTAGGTAGCGTGTTCGAAATTGCTTTAAAGGCTTCGGAGAGCTCCGTGGGTGTGGTCGCGTGGAAGTGCTTTCCATTTCCAATTGCGGCGACCTCTTGCATCTTTAGCTGGTCAGCTTCGGACGAGAACGTAACCGTATAGATCGCTATGTTCTGAGCAGCCGCCATACTGGCACTGATGCTTGGATCGACTCCCGACGTCCAATTGCCATCGGTGAGGATCACGATAACGCGAGATGCCCAACTGCGAGCGAAGCGCTTGTCGCTCAGAATAGCCGCGCCGTTGAGTATTCCGTCTCCGATGTTTGTTGCTCCACCGTTAAACCTGAGAGTGTGAACGCTCATGCCATTGAAGACGATCGAATAGTCCTCCGAAAGTGGAGTATCCTTAGCTGCCAAATCTCCAAAGGTGACCAAGCCAACTCGTTCGCGATGCGCTGATTGGTCGAGCAACTGCAAGAGGCAACTCACCGAGCCTACTGCGTCTAACCATCTCGACCCCATAGGCACTGGCATTCCAAAGCACCATCCGGGCGGAGCATTGACCGGAGGACAACTTCCGATCGCGGCCTCAAAGCAACCGTAGGCCATGGACCCAGAGCGATCAATCACCAGCGCGACATCCAGTTCGGTTTGTGTACATATCGCAGACTTCACAGGACGAAAGTCTATGGGTACTCCCATAGTCGGAAAGAGAGTTTGTACCTTTAGCTTACTACCTGTTTCGAATTTAACTGCGTTGGGTTCTGTTGCCCCTTCGGTGAAGCGATATCGCGTAGTGTCGATGCGCGTTGATGCTCCAAACTTCAACTCGGCAGAGCTAAGATCGAAGTTCCGGTTGTCAAATGTGTTCAGTTGAATGACTCGATCGGCAGCGGCAATTGCCTGACTGCGACTTCTTGTAACTGCGAGCGCTCGACCAGCAGCACGCGTTGCCACATCGGTGGTAACCTGCAATTGTGTGCGAGACAGTTCCATGTAGACAACGTTGATACTGTATGCCGCAACAGCCAAGACAACCGGCAGCAGGACTGTCATTAGAACCATCGCACTTCCATGGCGTGATACGTGCATGCGTTTTATCATTCTAGTATTCTCCTAGAATGACAACGGTCTCGCGAAGCGTCCTACCTCTGTAAAACCAAGTGCCAAGAATCGCGTTATCGTCGGCTTGGGCTTCTACTGTTACGGTCAGGGGATCGCCATAATGCAGACTCGACAGGTCGGGCGGATCTACGGTTAGCGTCACATTGCGAATGTTACGACCATCAACGATCGAATCACATTGAAATTCCAACGCTTCCAAGCTCATGCCGGGAATAACGCCTAGTCGAGCGCATTCGTAAGCTGCAATCGTCAGTGACTGTCGAAGATAGAGCACTCGGCAAGTCTCAATCGACGCCATAGTGATCATGAAAAACAATGGCAGGAACAGCGCGAACTCGACGATCGCGGCTCCATTCTTTTTCTTGCTAGTTTTTCGAGAGGGTGTTTCTCCAGCCATGCCTAAGTCTAGGTTGCATCCAATCAGCTTTCCTAGGATCTGTAGAATCCTTAGGGAATTGCCGCTATCCAAATCGTTCGGTTATTCAGCCTTTAACGATTACTAGGCGCGCTTGTACGTTACCTAGGTGGTTGAAATCGGACGAACTGCTGACCATCGAACCTGTATGCTCCAGATTCATGAGTTCCTAACCAAAGCTGCCCGTCTCTGTCCTTGTGCATTGAAAAGAGCTTAATTTGCTTGGAGCCAACCAGGGTGGGATAGTGCTTCATCTGGACACCGTCGTAGCACCAAACTCCATATCCGTAGGTTGCCATCCACAGCTTGCCAGAACTGTCTTCAACGATGTCCATGAAGTAGATGTGGTCCTTTCCATCCGGCGCCACAAAAGGATGGACTCCAATCGCTCGCGTGTAGGGAACCTTTTCATTGCTCTCTGCGGTCAGATTGGCAGCATCCAGACTCGCACCGTCGACTCGATAGCGATATCGAGTGTTGCAAATCCAAAAGTCACCCTTCTTGTCTTCCAGGATCGAACGAATTCCGAAAGAGCCTCCCTCGGGTATGTCTGTGAGATGCGATTCGTAAATCCATTTCAACTCCTTACCGTCAAAACGGCAAAGTCCTGCACCTGCTGTTCCAAACCAAATCCTTCCCTTCGAGTCTTTGTAGATCTTGTAAACGTCGTTGGGATTCCAGATGGCGTTGGGGAATTTGTCGCGAGGGAACTTTGCTGCAATTTCTTGACCAATCTTGGTTGGAGGCAGCAAGAGCGGCGACAGCGTCTTTCCATCGAATCGAAAGACCTCGCCAGAATCCTGCTGGCCAGGAAACCATAGGTCGTCCGGTTCAAGCTTCCACGTATTGGGGAAAACGCCAAGGCGCTTCGCTACGGGTAGAGTTGTAAAGGTTTGACCATCGAACTTGGAAACCCCTTTGTTCGTCGTGAAATAGATCGCTCCAGATCTATCTTCTTGAATTCCAACGATTCGATTGCCGGCCAGTCCATCTTCCGTCGAGTAACGAACGATACTTTTCTTGTCATAGCGATACGCCCCCTGCGAATCGCTACCGAACCAATACGATCCATCCTTTGCGTGGTAGACACGCATGATCGCCTTGTCGAGTTCCTGAACGGTTTGGCCAGGAGTTGATTTTGCCGAACTCTGTACCAAGCCATCCTGCTCGACCAGCGGTTCGACATTGATTGCCGAAGCCGACACAATTTGGCACTTTAGCGCCAAACTGGGGCAAATGCCCCAGTAGCCAGCTACTAGGAGAGCAGTTTTCTTTAGCGAACCGAACACACCAATCTCCACTTCTACTACTTCAGTGAACGCGACAAAGCTTCAGTACAACACTAGTGACTACGGTGGTCAACAACAAACTGTTCAGGTTTCGGTGTCAACGGTTACACAGCAGTTACATCAACGGTTTCTGCCAGGCCCTAACGGACAAAGAAGCAAGTAGGAGGATTGGGCCTCGAGACTGGTTAGCCACTTTGCGTCGTCTGCAGTTCCATAAGGGCGGTGATGATTTTCCTAAAAGGGCCACTAGAATGCTGAGGCAATACGCTCGACAAATTCCACTTGCAACGCCGACTGAGGGGCGCCAAGCAGTGCCACTTCGTGTTTTGACAATCTAAGAGAAGTCCTAATGGGAAAGCTCACTGAGCAATCGTCGAAAGAGAGTGAAGAGCGTCTTCGAGAACTAGCCGATGCAATACCACAAATCGTATGGATTGCTGCCCCCGATGGCGGTTTGACCTACTTGAATGTCAAGGCCACCGAGTACACGGGAATCGGTATCGATCAGTTAACCGGATGGTCGTGGGATCGCGTCATACACCCCGACGATTTGCCGCAAACGATCAAGCTTTGGACCACGACGCTGAGCGATGGAGTTCCACGAGACATTGAGTTTCGAATTCTAGGTCTGGATGGAATCTACCGCTGGCATATCACTCGCCAAGTTCCAGTCCGTGGCGCGAGCGGTGCTATTCGTTCCTGGTATGGCACCTGCACGGATATCGAGGATCTCAAGCGTGCCGCAGAGGCGATTCGTGAAAGCGATTCGAGAATTCGGAAGCTCAACGATTTCCGCGAGACGATAATTCGAACGGCCGCAGAAGGCATCTGCGTTTGTTACGAAATTCCCGAGTTTCCATTCAACGAGTTTTCGGTATGGAACGAGCAGATGACCGAGCTGACCGGCTACACGATGGAAGAGATCAATCGCTTGGGATGGTATCAATCTCTCTACCCTGACGCCGAAATCCAACAAGCCGCTCAACAGCGAATGGCTCGTATGCGATTGGGTGAAGATTTGCGAGCTGAAGAGTGGGAGATCTGTCGCAAAGATGGTACTCGACGAGTTGTTGCTATTTCGACATCACGATTGGAAATCGAGGATGGCAAGCCCTGCGTCTTCGCCGCTCCGAAGAACGATTTTCCAAGTTGTTCTACGCTAGCCCATTCTCCATAATGGTTGCCTCCTATCCCGAAGGCAAAATCCTCGATGCCAACGATGCCTTTCTCCGTCTGTTCGAATTTGAACGCTCTGAAGCGATTGGTAAGACAACTGGCGAACTCAAAATTTGGGCAGACCCAGAGGATCGCTTGGAGATGTTGTCGCAACTTTCCGCCTCAGAATCTGCTCGCAATATGGAGATTCTATTTCGTACAAAGTCTGGACAGTATCGTACGTTGCTCATGTCTGTCGAGATTATTCGCATCGAAAACGAGCAGTTTTCCCTTGCGATGTCGATCGATATTACACAACGCAAAGAAGCGGAATTGGTTAAGCAACAATCTCTTTCGCGACTTCAGGCTACTCTGGAATCGACAGCCGACGGAATCTTGGTCGTTGATTTGCAGGGCCGGATCATCGACTTCAATCAACAGTTCGCTGAGGTGTGGAAGCTTCCGGCAGATCTAATCGCACAGGGGCGCAAAGTAGACCTCATCGCGGCCTTCAACGATTCTCAAGCTATCGCTGAAATGTTGGGGCAGTTGAAAGATCCCGACGTTTTTGTGAAGCGAGTTAGCGAGATTTACACCACTCCACATGCATCCAGTTTTGATGTACTGGAGTTCAAGGATGGTCGAATCGTCGAGCGCTACTCGCAGCCTCAGCGAATTGATGGCGTACCAGTCGGGCGAGTTTGGAGCTTTCGCGATGTCTCTGAACGAAAGCAACTGGAAGAGCAATTGAGACAGTCTCAAAAAATGGAAGCCATTGGGCAACTTGCAGGAGGCATCGCTCACGATTTCAACAATCTGCTAACTGTGATTAACGGATACTGTGACTTGCTGCTTGAAAACAGTATGGACGGTTGGCAAGACTCAGTGCAGGAAATACGTGAAGCGGGGCGCCGTGCTGGTCAATTGACCGAACAACTACTGACATTCAGCCGTCGATCTCGATTTCAATCTCAAGTCGTCAACCTCAATAAGGTCATCGCTGGTTCAGAAAAGTTGCTGCGACGACTTATTGGCGAACAGATAACTTTGCGCGTAGATCTTGATCCGCAAGTTGGTTCTATCAAGGCGGACACCAATCAGCTTGAACAAGTGCTGATGAATTTGGCCGTCAATGCTCGAGATGCGATGCCCAATGGTGGAAGCTTGAATATTTCAACCAGTGTTGCCACGTTGGCGCGGCCCAAGAGTGACGTTAGCGAAGCAGGTACCGTTCTCTATGCCCAGTTGCAAGTAACTGATACAGGCTTTGGCATCCCCAAGGAGAATTTAGACCGTATCTTCGAGCCGTTCTTTACGTCGAAAGAGATCGGCAAAGGTTCGGGGCTGGGGCTTTCGGTCGTGCATGGAATTATGGAGCAGCACAATGGGTTAATTCGCGTCAGTAGCCAGCCGGGTGAAGGAGCGACCTTTACGCTACTTTTTCCGCAAGTCGAGCATACTCAGCCCATCCAGCATTGCGATGAACTTTCGAATAGCTGTAAAGGCTCCGAAACAATCCTACTAGTTGAGGACGAACAGTCTGTACGGACCATGGTTCGGCGGATGTTGGAATCTAACGGCTACCGCGTGCTTGATGCTGAGAACGGTCGCAAGGCGATGCAACTGATGAAAGAGATTTGTGAACCAATTCACCTTTTGGTAACAGACGTTGTCATGCCAGAAATTGGAGGTAGCCAATTGGCCGAATCAATGCGAGTAAATCAGCCCGATTTGCGCGTATTGTACATTAGCGGCTACCATACGGATTCCAAAGTCGAGACCTTCTCACCCAAGGCAAGCGAATTTCTTTTGAGGAAGCCATTTACTACTCAGCAACTTGTCAGTGCGGTTCGACAACAAATTGACTCAAGGCCTTAAAGAAGCTGGCGACTATCACTTCTTATTCTTGGCGAACATAAACGCCGTAAACAGGGAGATTGCAACGGCAAGTAGTGATATCCAGAGTGCTGCGCTCATCGAAACTCGTATTCTTGGTTGATCCTTTACACGCCCAATGGGGTAAAGGCGAGCCGGACGGAGTGTCCTGCTGGTTGGCAAATTGATTACGTGCCTATTTGAGTAGATGTTGAGCCATTTACAAGCCCGCTTGCTTGTCAAAGCTCGGATCTAGGCGGTTTCGCCAGGGCAAGACTTGTTTTCAAAACGGGCGTGAGGCGCCGCCGGCCGTAGCCCGCGACGCATTTGGAAGACAGTCTGAAGATAGTCGGAGTGAACCAATTTACTCTACAGGAATCTTAAGACCTAGAGCTCCGATGGGACCTTTCACACCTTCGTAGTTCGAATGGCAGAGCGTGCATTTCTGCATGACTACGGGTATCGCAGTAGCTGAGAGCAAGTAACGTTGGTTCTTCTCGGTCACGATCTCTTCGTAAATTGTCTTGCCATCCAAGAGAGCTTTGACGGCCTTTTTCTCGAATTCAGTCTTGGGATCATTGTCGCTGTCGTAGGCATTGCCGGTTGCGTCGAGCAATCGGACTTCGTGAAAGCCATTGTCCTTCATCGACTTAAAGAGTGCCTGAAACGCGTCACCCGCAGCCAAGGACTCTTTGCCCGTTACGTAGTTTTCAGTAATGAGCACGATAGCAGTTTTGTAGAGCGTATCGAGCATCTTAGCCTGTTTCTTGGCGCGATCCACTGCCGGATCGGACTTCACGGAGTTCGCCTTATCCTGAGCCCGAAGTGTCAAGAGCGATGCAGTACAGAGGACACAGAGACCAACTGCAATTACAGCAATTTTCTTCACGGTAGGTTCTCCTTGGAGAATTGAAGTAGGGGGTGAGTAGCCGCGTTGTCGGCGCTGTGCCATCGTTCCGATCGAAGAGCTCAAAAAACAAGAGCCGAAGTCCGTGGCTTGATTGGGGCGGTCAGATTACCGCATTTTGCTCGGCAATGCAAGAATAAAAGAACTTCATTTCGTTAATTGGTTAACTTGATCTGATATCAAGGCACCCTTACGGTGATCGATTGTGCCTACGAACATTAAGAATCTGTTGCGATAGTTGGAACGGGCTTACTACAATAGATGCTTCGAATTCACGGGCGGGACGCCTGGGTGACGGTGCGCGGCCATCCCGCCCGCATTTGCATTATTGCCCGCCGGAACAGCGATTGTTCAAGGAAAACCATAATAATGAGCCCGTACGGAAAGGTTGCACAAGCGGCGATATGCGCTACTAGCCTTCTTGCACAGCATTACAGTGCTAAGACGCCTCAGCGGTTCAATTCAGCTGAAATTGCCAAAACGAGAAAGCTCTCGCAGGCAATCGTAGCCAAAGTTCTGACAGTGCTGTCGCAGACGGGTGTCGTCATTGGAGCTCCAGGACCAGGCGGTGGATATACTCTGGCAAGGCCTCCAGAGAAAATCACGCTGCTGGATATCGTCTCGCCATTTGATCGCTTGGAACCAAGCGTGAATTGCCCCTATGGTGAAGGTTGGTGCGGTACCGGGCCACACTGCCCACTCCACCATCAACTCGACAAGATTCGCGTCGATGTCACTAAGTTCTTGAAGACAACAACGCTGAAGGGCTTTCAGGATAAGTAGTAAGTAGTAAGTAGTAAGAAAGCAGTTAGCAGTTAGCAGTTAGCAGTTAGCAGTTAGCAGTTAGCAGTTAGCAGTTAGCAGTTAGCAGTTAGCAGTTAGCAGTTAGCAGTATTCAGTATTCAGTATTCAGTATTCAGTATGTAGTATGTAGTATGTAGTATGTAGTATGTAGTATGTAGTCTCAAGTCTGCTCAGCTATCGAACTCTAGAAAGTCTGAGCGTATGAGTTCCAGGGCTGATTTGAAAGGTTACCCATAGTTCAGTTGGTGCGATTGAGTACGAATGCAAGTGATCATCGGTGAGTTTCCATAGGCCATCGTTGAGCTGGCGAATCAGGAGAATAACCTCTTTATCTACCTGAACTTCAATCACTAACTCGTCGACGTTTTCAATTCGCCAATGCAGGCTGGATTTTGTAGGATCGAGAACACTCGTCGTAACGAGCTCGCAAAGTGGCCTCGCTTGCTTGACGTTTTGCCAAACCAACTTGCCGCCGCCATTTGATGGCAGCCATACCAGTCGCTGCGATACGGCTAGAGCGGCAAGAATCTGGTCGAGCTCAGGCTGATTCGATTGAAGCGTGTCGTTTCGCTGAAGCCATCGTCGTAGGGCTACCGTGGCTTGAGGTTCAATCGCACCACTTGCATGAAGTGCATTTAGGTTGTCGCCCGCTAAGAGCCCAAGCTTGCCTTGGAGGAATTGCCGCTGCAGTACAAGCGAGTCCTGCATGGTAGGCTCAGTAGCTTGACTGATCATCCCAATGTCGGCGCGACTGGTATTCGCCCAAACTCTTGTTAGTCCCGCCATCTCCGGTAAGAAATCGGTATGACGTACATTTACATCAGCGAAGAACGATTTGCTATCGACAGTCGTTAACCATTTCGGCGAGATTGAGGCTAAGTCAATCGTCGATAGGGCGACGACCAGCCAGGCAACTCCATAGCCGTAAAGACATATGCGGGCGTGAAAACAGATGCGGGCGGGGATGCCCGCGCACCGGTGCGCGGGCGTCCCGCCCGCTTTCGGGTCTTCTTCTGTTCTACGGAGCCATTTCGATATCAAGCGTTGAGAGGTTAAGAGCTTCCACGTGGCTAGGACAAGTAAAAGGACGATCGCTGGATGAAGTACACCTCGTACAACTGCGCGAAGGCTTGCGTCGAAGTTTGGATAGCCTGACAAAGGATCGGAGTAAGTACGCAACCAGCTTTCAAGCGGCTCTCGATAAACTTGCCCTAGCGTGACTATCGCTCCAATGCTGATTATCCAAGCGAGACTCAAATAACCGATGCGCCGGGAGATAGCGCTCCTGATACTTCGATTCGCAATAGACCGTTCCACTGGCCAGCAGTTCAATCCCATTCCAGCAAGTAGGGCGAAACACGCTGCAAACCAAACGCTCCATTTCGCAGGATAGCGGAAGCTGTCGTATCCGGGAACGATCGATACCAGTAAGCCGTACAGGCTTCCACAATCGTCGCCTGGCAGTAGTTGTGCTAAGTCGTTCAGATGAACTAATTGCAACAGGCTCCGCAGCGCCCATGCGATCGAGTAGTTCCCCATCGCCGCCAGCAGACTCAGCAAGGCAATCACCCCAAGCACATTTCGAATCGACGCTTGCGAATCTGGCAACCAAAACAGAAACATTGCAGAAAACGCAAACAGCAGAGGCAAGAAGCCCTGGTACATCGAAGGCATCCACATTCGTCCCTCGCTTGGAATCGCTTGCACCCATCGCGAGTTGTCGGGCTGAAAATGTCCCGCCCAGGTCGGCATTGCAATACTGGGAAGATTCCACGGCGATAGACTGAAGTCAAATCGGCTGTGCAATGAAGACTTCTTGGCATCACTGAGAATTTCGTGGATCGAGAGGTCGTATGAATCCTGAGTTTTTACAGTTGAAGAACTGCGACTACTGACCGCTACCCAATCTAAAGTTAGCGAGCTTTGCCACACAGCTAGACCAACTACTGCTACCTGCAACGCGATCTTCAATGTCAACCAAACATTTGCTGCGTAACTCGTAGGCCTGGCACTGTCATGATCCATAGAACTTGGATGGAGAGTTTCTGCGTCAACCTTGTCCGCTTCCACCGTCGCAATTACCTGAGAACAATTGCCGTGACTTCGAAGTCGCAGCAAACTGAATGCACGCCAAACGGCAGCCAACAGAAGCAATAATGCAAAATTCACCGCTGCATGGGGATCGCCACACAAGGTCATCAAACCGCCAAGCGTTAGTATCTCGAGTGCAAAGCATGCCCAATGTTGTTGGGCTCTCCAAGCATGTTTGCTTCCAAGGGCCAATCGAAGGATAGATTGCATTCCCCAAGCTATCCAAGTTGCACTACATAGGTAAACAAGATTGTTAACTTGAAAGAGCACTGGGCAACAAAGGGCATACGAGACTGCAGCCAGCGCTGACGAAGGTTGATTAAGATTGAGCGATCGAGCTGTTCGAAAGATGCCTAGTGCAGCTAGAAGCACATGAATCGCAAGGAACAGTCCATTGCGTTGCTCAAGGGTTAGCCCTGGAATAAACCAAATGCATCGTAGTGGATAATACAATTGCCAAGTAGGCTGACCAGTGACGCTTGATCCGATGCCTTCGTTAAAATTCCACTTGGGAAAGTAGACTCCACTTTGCTGGCAGGCCTCTAACCAGACTGCTTGCGGCCAGTAGAAATGATATCCGTCGCGAAAAGCTGGGACATGCGACTGAAACAGGAAGGGCCAAAATAGCCAGGCAACGATGATCGTCGCTGTGATGCCTGTCGCGTAGTGAGTACAAAGATTATTGTGCGTGTTTGTCATGGGACTTATCGTAGTCCACCGTCGTCACCGACACAGAACTTACTCGGCAACCGACTAAGCCATTAGCAAATCGTAGGTAGCTTGGATATCGGCAGGCAACGGACACTCGATCACTACCGCTTCGCCGGTAATTGGGTGCTTAAACTCGATGCGTCGAGCATGTAGAGCTTGTCGTTGTAACACAATATCAGCATCGTCGGGAAGAGGCGGAAGGCCTTGAGCCAATCGACGTCGCAGTTCGCCCTTAGTGATCTGCGCATGTCCGGCGTAAAGTCGATCGCAAAGAACAGGAGCTCCCAGATGCGACATGTGAACGCGGATTTGGTGCGTTCGTCCAGTCTTCGGCTTCACTCGCATAACGGCGAAACCACCTTTGCGATGGATCACTTCGTAGAAAGTCTCGGCTTCGCGACTATCGGGATGATCGCGGCGAATTGCCATTTTGTCGCGCTGATAGGGATGTGGGCCGATCGGTTGGTTGATAATGTCGCGATCAAAGCCAACTTTGCCGACAACAATCGCAAAGTACTCTTTGCTAACCTCGCGATGTTCGAATTGTTCGCTTAGGTTCAGGTGCACTGCGTTTGTCTTGGCAATCAAGATGATGCCGCTGGTATCGCGATCCAACCGGTGAATAATGCCAGGTCGCGTGGGCCCACCTACGTCGCTCAATTGCTTAAAGTGGTAAGCCAGCGCGCTGGCCAACGTGCCGCTCCAATTTCCCTTGGCGGGATGAACGACCATTCCCGGTGGTTTGTTGATGGCCAAGAAACATTCATCTTCGTAAAGAATATCGAGATCGATGGCTTCTGGCTTGGGGCCATCCTCGGGCGGTGGCGGGAGGTTGACTGAGATCAGTTGCCCTGCGCGCACTCGAAAGCTGGGCTTGATCACTTCTCCGTTGACTGTCGCGCTGCCATCCTGGACGACTCGGCGTAAGAAGACACGACTGTACGCGTTCAGAAGCAGAGCCAGAACAGCATCGATTCGTTCGCCCTGTTGAGTTTCGGTAACCGTGTGCGTGAAGAGCGTTGTTTGGGTCACCGAAGAGTCTCAAGTTGAGTTTTTGAAGAAGGCGTAATTCGAGTCATCATAAACACAGTGTACTGTCCAGCTCCACAGTTGCGACAGCAATGCCATCGAAATGTGAAAGACAGTTGCAGTCGTTCAACAAAACAGATGCCATGCGAATGGCGAGTCGAAAGGAGCATGTGCTCAGTCAAACTCGCCGACTGCGGTTAGCTTTAACAGCAGTCACGAGCCAAACTAGGATGGTCCCCAACCGCATCGACCGTTGGGCCAACAATGGGACTCGGGTTTTACAAGAACCGAGTCCCAGTCGATTGCGCATGGATTGAACTATTTGGGCTCAGTCGGAGCTGTTGGTTCTGTTGTTGCCGGTGGCTCTGTTGCTGGCGGTGGTGACGCTGGCGTTTGTGCTGGCGTGGTTGTTGCTGGCGTGGTTGTTGCTGGTGCATCAGCCGATGGAGTAGCCGCAGGTGGAGTGCTTTCCGCTGGCGGATTGGTTGGTGCTGGCGGATTTGTCGGTGTTGGATTGGCGCCAGGTGTGTTAAACGCAGGCAACTTGGTTGGATCAAGCGTGATTGAAGGATTCATCGGCGGCAAACCCAAGTCACCTGAGAAAGTTGGTGGAGCAGCGGGCTTTGGATCCAACTTGTTGAACCACTCGTAAAAGCTCTTGGCTTCGGGCGATTTCAAGTAAGCGATCTGCTCGTTCACTCGCTTCTTTTGATCTTCCGCGCTGCCGGACATTTCAACGACGACTTGATAAGCCTTAACAGCTTCGTCTAACTCACCCAACGTTTCGTGAGCCTGCGCCAGACCAAGCTTCGCAGCGAATCGCAGTTCAGGAATGGACGAGTCGTCGACCTTATCCCACTCGGCGATCGCCTTGCGAACGTTCTCAACGCCCTCTTTGCGGTTGATGTAGATCGAATCGATTCCATCGCGAAGGTAGCCCTGAGCGGCCGAGTGGTGTGCCCACTGACCCGAAGCTGTGTTTCCAAATTCTTCACCCATGGCCGCATATGATTCAGCATCGCCAGAAGTGCGATTGAAATAGAATTCAGTCCAGTTCTTAGCTTCAGCCTTCGACGACTGACCCTTGATCAACTGGTAACCGAAGAAGCCTACCAATGCAGCTGCTACGACAAGGAGGATCGGCTTATAAAGTGGCTGAACTTTGTCGAAGCTCTCGCCCATTTTGTCGGCAAGCACATTTCGTTCGAGTTCATGGCGACGTTGATTATTCATGGTTTCGTAACCTGCCGATCAGCATTCTGCGTTCAGTGTTTGCAAAGTTCCATCCGAGGGGATTGTCCGTTTTCACCCTCATCTCGGATTTCAAGAAGTGAGAATTATAGGACCGCTGCCTAAGTTGCTCAATATCGGCTTGGCCTCCCAAGGTAGGGAGATTGCAGGTTGAGACAAAAATAACTCACACAAATAACCCAGCCCGTTGAAGAATTTCAGCCCACAGTCGATGATTACCGCCCAGGCGTTCCAGCAATCTTGAGTTCTTTTGACTGAACTCTCGCTCTCGAGTCGCTCGTTCTTGGATGATTCTCGTTGGTGAAAGTAGCTAAAAATGGCATTTGCAGAGGGGCTGAATTTATCGGCATTGCAGGTTTTCGACTCGGCCAAACGCGACGCTGAGCCCTTGAGCATCTTGAATTCCCAACTTCCTTGTGGTGCGCAGATCTTGGATTTTGGGGTTAATGTTCGAGGTGGACTGCAAGCTGGCGTCCGCTTGGCGTCGATCTGCCTGGGCGGTTTGGCTGAGGTTGCCATCTCCAGCGGTGATCGATCCGTTTGGCGCGGTCCATGGGTCCGAGTTTCGACTGACTATCCCGTGCGAGCGTGTCTGTTTGGGCAATATGCGGGCTGGCCGGTTAGCGGCAAAGATTTTTTTGCGATGGGTTCGGGACCAATGCGAGTCCTACGAGGCCGGGAGAAAATGTTGGAACAGTTACAGGCTCATGACGATTCGTCGATCGCTGTCGGAGTTTTGGAATGCGACAAGATGCCTAACTGTGAGGTCGCCAGTCAGATCGCTGCAGATTGCAACATCGAACCCGAGGGACTGCGACTTGCAGTGGCTCCAACGCGAAGTGTGGCTGGTTGCGTTCAAGTCGTTGCACGTAGCGTGGAAACATCGTTACACAAATTGTACGAGCTTGGATTTCCTATGAGCGCCGTCAAACACGCTTACGGGATCGCTCCGCTTCCGCCGCCGGCTCCCGACTTTGCAACGGGCATCGGTCGAACCAACGATGCAATCCTTTACGGAGGTCACGTTACACTGTGGGTTGACGCTGATGATGATCAGATTGCGTCGATCGGAGGCAAGATCCCCAGCTCGGCGTCGCGAGACTTTGGCCAGCCGTTTGCGGACATCTTCAAAAACTACAACTACGACTTTTACAAAGTCGATCCAGGACTGTTCAGTCCCGCAGAGGTGGCTTTGCACAATATGAAGACAGGGCGAGCTTGGCATTTCGGCGAACTACGCGAGGACCTGGTGTCGAAGTCTTTCGCTGTTGAACAGATGAGCTAAACGAGTCCACATGCCTATTCGACTTGGAATCGTTGGTTCAGCTACTGGGCCTTACGTGCGCGAACTTGTTCGTGCTGCCGAAGAAATGGGAGCGCGCGTGCATCAGCTTGCCTTTCCCGAGTTGTCTGCTTCGATCGGTTTGGTTGACAACGGTCAGCTTAACAACGCTCGAGTTTTGAACGCTCAACCTAACGGAATTCAACGAGCAACTGCTCAAGCGGCTTTTCTGCGAACGGAATCCGAGCGAATCGAAGGCTTGGACGCGGTGATCGTTCGAACCATGCCTTTGGGAAGCTTGGAGCAAGTGATTTTTCGAATGGACTGCCTGCAAGTCTTGCAATCGCAAGGCACGGTGGTCGTCAATTCGCCCAAGTGTTTGGAGACCTCGATCGACAAGTGGCTGACGTTACATCGATTGGCGGAATGTGGTTTGCCTGTTCCACCGACCATCGCATGTCAGACTCGCGATGCGGCCTTGGAAGCCTTTGAAGTGCTAGGGCGCGACGTCTTGGTCAAGCCGCTTTTTGGTGGCGAAGGCCGAGGAATCATTCGATTGAGCGATCCTGATTTAGCTTGGCGAACACTGTCCACGCTTTCCCAACTAGGCCATGTTTTGTACTTGCAACAATACATCGCCAATTTCGGCTACGATATCCGAGTCTTGGTAATCGGCGATCAACTGCTTAGCATTCGTCGCGAGGCTCAGCCCGGTAGCTACCGATCGAATATCTCGATGGGTGGAATTGCCACGCCACATGAGTTAAGTCACTTTGAACGCGACTTGGCGATCCGCGCGGCAAGTGCTGTCGGTGGTGACGTTGTTGGAGTCGATTTAATGCCTGCCCGCGATGGCCAAACGTTCATTTTGGAAGTCAACGCGGTTCCCGGCTGGCGCGGAGTGGCGTCCAGCTTGTCAGTTGATGTCGCCACGCAAATTGTCAGTTACGTAGCCAGTAAAAGCCGTTAGTCTCCTTGAATTCAAAATCCAAAATGTCGTCAGACGAACAAGCCCAGCAGCTCTGGTCCAGCAACAACGTCGCTGCTAGGTTGCGCGCGATGGCAGAGAAGATCCCCAATGCGATCGCATTGGCGGAGCCGCGTGGCAGTCACACTCTTGGGACACAGCGGCCTTACAAGACTCAGACGTTTGCTGAACTTGAGATACGCACGTCGTCGATTGCCGCAGGACTTCAAGCATTGGGCGTTAAGCCTGGAATGCGGATCGTCATGCTGGTTCGCTTCGGCGCGGAATTCATTTCGCTCGTATTCGCGTTGTTGAAGGTCGGCGCGGTGGTCGTGTTGGTCGATCCAGGCATGGGACGCAAGAATCTACTCAAGTGCTTGCAGGCGACTGATCCCGACGGTTTCATAGCAATACCGCTTGGACATATTATCAGGATGATCTTTCGAAGTCGTTTTCCGAAAGCCAAACTGAACGTCACAGTCGGCCGACGCTTTGGAATTCTTCCTTCACCGACTCTCGCGGAGCTGGCACGCACGCCGTCGTCACTTTTCGAACCTCCGCCTACAGTCATGGAAAGCCAAGCGGCCATTATCTTCACGACCGGAAGTACGGGGCCGCCCAAGGGAGTGCAGTACACTCACCGGACCTTCAATAGCCAAGTCGATGCCTTATTAGCTCATTATGGAATTCAACCCGGAGGCCTCGATCTATCGGGGTTTCCGCTCTTCGGCCTATTCAACGCGGTAATGGGCACGACGACAATCATTCCTGACATGGACCCGACTCGACCCGCTGATGTTGATCCGCCTCGGTTGCTGGATGCAATCGATCAATGGCAAGTAACACAAGCCTTCGGATCACCCGCGCTTTGGACCACGGTGGGTCGATGGGCCGCTGCCAACCATCGCACGGTAACCAGCTTGAAGAATGTCTTTTCGGCTGGCGCGCCTGTACCGCCTCACGTCTTGGAAGCAATGCGAAATCTTTTGCCCTCTGATGCGAATATGTTCACGCCTTACGGCGCTACCGAAGCACTTCCTGTCGCGTCCATTGAAAGTCGCGAAGTCTTGGGAGGGCTTTCCGATCAAAGCAAATTAGGAGCGGGTACCTGTGTGGGTCAAAAGTTTGCGGGCATCGACTGGCGAGTGATCGAGATTGACGATGGACCTCTATTATCCATAGAACAAACGCGACAACTGCCCGATGGTCAGATCGGCGAACTGATGGTTAGCGGCCCGGTCGTAACAGAAAAGTACGTGACGCGGCTGGATCAAAACCCGTTGCATAAAGTTCAGGATGGCTCGGTCGTATGGCATCGCATGGGTGATGTCGGGTATTTCGATCAGCAAGGTAGGTTTTGGTTCTGTGGTCGCAAGTCGCATCGAGTATTAACATCGGGCGGACCGCTCTTCACCGAACAGTGCGAAGCAATCGTCAACAATCACTCGAGCATTCACCGATCCGCGCTGGTTGGCGTTGGACAGTCTGGACAACAACGAGCAGTGATCGTGGTTGAGCCTTGGCCTGAACACTTTCCGAATACAGCACAAACCAGCGATCAATTGTTGCGCGAGCTGCGCGAACTGTGCGAGAAGCACGCCGTCACTCAAGCGATCCAACATTTCCTCATCTATCCGCATCGCCTTCCCACCGACATTCGCCACAATTCGAAGATCTTTCGTGAGCAGCTTGTCCCGTGGGCGGCCGAGCAACTCAACGATCTCTCGTGATCGAAAGGCAAGCCTAGTATGGACCTATTTGCAGCCGAAGAGGAAGCCAATCAACGCAGCAACATGCCGCTGGCAGCTCGGATGCGCCCAAAGAGGTTAGCGGACTTTGCTGGTCAGCAACATTTTTTGGGTGCTGGGAAACTACTGCGGCGTTTGATCGACGCTCGTCGCCTTGGTTCTGTCCTGTTCTATGGACCACCCGGCACAGGCAAGACCACGCTGGCTCATCTTCTCGCCGTTGAAACGGGCGGCACCTTTAAGCAACTGAGCGCTGTTACCAGTGGAGTTAAGGACTTGCGCGAAGTGCTGGACTGGGCGCGAGATCAAGTTGCAACGGGGGCTCCAAGGCCGCTCCTCTTTATCGACGAAATCCATCGATTCAATCGCTCACAACAAGATGCTCTTCTGCCTGACGTAGAAAGCGGCACAGTTTCACTTGTGGGAGCGACGACCAGCAATCCTTACTTTGCGATTAACGGAGCGTTACTCAGCCGCAGTCAGATCTTTCAATTCCAGCCGCTATCTCAAAACGACATTGTTGGGCTTTTGAGACGAGCTCTCGCTGACAAGGTTGATGGTCTGGGACAAACTCGCGTCGAGTGCGCGGATTCAGTCTTGCAACACTTGGCCGAGGCCGTTGATGGAGATGCGCGAAAGGCGCTCGGCGTCCTTGAGATCGCCGTACTTTCGTCGAAGCAATCTCCAGTAGTTCTGACTCGGGAGCTGATCGATGAGTCGATGCAACAGAAAACGTTGCAATACGATGGCACTGGCGATGAACACTACGACATCTCTAGCGCGCTGATCAAAAGCATTCGCGGTAGTGATCCCGATGCCGCGCTTTATTGGCTAGCAAGAATGTTAGAAGCAGGCGAGGATATCCGTTTCATCTGCCGCCGATTAGTGATTCTCGCCAGCGAGGATGTTGGCAACGCAGACCCCGCTGCGCTCAGTATTGCAGTCGCCGCGGCTCAGGCCTGTGAGATGATAGGCTTGCCCGAATGTCAGCTCACACTATCACAAGCGGTGATCTATTTGGCCTTAGCCGAAAAAAGTAATTCGGCGACATCAGCCATTGGTTTAGCGCGACGACGAGTTCGCGAGGGGGCGATCATCCCGGTCCCCGTGCATCTCCGCGATGCTCACTACCAAGGCGCACAAAAGCTGGGGCACGGAGAAGGTTATCAATACGCTCACGACGCACCAGATGGCGTAGTCCAGCAAGATTATCTAGGAGTCAATGAGATCTTCTTTGAACCCACGACGCGCGGCTGGGAGGCCGCGATGAGCGAGCGACTTCAACAAATACGGCAACGACTAAAGAATCAAGCTTCTGAAGGTTGAATATACTGCTTGACCCACTGAGCTTCCGCGTCACTTAGAGTTCCTGGTAGCGCCTGATGGTAATTGATCCGACGATAGAATCTCCCACGCTCAAAAGCTGTATTGAAAACATCAGCCAGCGAGACGCGTATGTCCGGATCTGGATCGCGCAGCGGAATCGGCAGTGTCGGAAGCAGGTGAGGCATGTTCCAATGATAGACTTGGCAATTTGGACGCTGCTCGTATCGAGAGACAAAGTAATAGTAGTCGGCCTGCGGAATCGGCTTGTCGAAAGGAACTCGATGACCTCGTCGCAACAAATCTAACTCGACCAGATGAACTGGTTGCAACAGGATTGCGTTTCGCTTCAAAAGATAATCTGTGCGCCCCGGTAAATTCTTGTTTGCCGGCGACAGCAGCTCCAGCGTTGTTACCACAGACTGATCTGGTCGATAAAGGATCTGAATGTAGGTCTCGCTTGGACCATCCAAAATGGTCAACGGAATATTCACCGGTTCCAGCGTTGTGGTTTCAAGCACGGCGGCTCTGGCTGATGCCGTAGGTGTCCGTTGTTCGTAGACACTTGAGACGGTGATATCTGGCGAGATCAACTTTCGAGCGTCCGGCTCGTGCTCGATTAAACACACGCGTTCGTCCAGGGCCGCTTCGTAATTCTCAGGCAATAAATCCGCGATCGCTTCGCGCCAATAGTTGATGAACGTGGAATGAAAATCTGGCCAGTAAGCTGGGATCTCAAGGAAGGGGTCAAAGCCTGGAAATGGACTTGGCATGATTATCTGAATGAGTAGAGCCAAATTGCCTGAACGGTTCTATTCTACTGTAAACTGAGTCAAAGTCACTCGAAAAAACTCTTGTGCCTCACTGGAGATATCGTGTTAGGTTCGGTTTCAAAAGTCCTACTGTTTGCAGTTGCTATCGCTCAATCTTGGTCAATTACCTTCGCTCAGTCGTCGGGCGAGCTACCGTTAAGCAGCAACGCGCTGGTTCGAATTGCAATCAGCCCAGATGGAAAGCACTTCATAAAATCGGATTCCGGCCAACGCTTTCTCATTTGGGGCGTGAACTACGATCACGACGCTGATGGTAGTTTGATCGAAGACTATTGGCATCAACATTGGGATCAAGTCGAACAAGATTTTGCCGAGATCAAGCAGCTTGGCGCGAACACTGTGCGTATTCATCTACAGCTCGGAAAGTTCATGCAACAAGCTGATCAGCCCAATGAGGAGAGCTTACTACAGTTGAAGCGACTGGTTTCACTTGCTGAACAAAGCGGACTCTATCTCGATATCACCGGCTTGGGCTGTTACCACAAACGCGATATCCCGTCTTGGTACGATTCGTTAGACGAGTCGGATCGATGGCAAGTGCAAGCGAAGTTTTGGGAAGCGGTTGCTCAAGCATGCAATGGTAGTACCGCTGTACTCTGTTTTGATTTGATGAACGAACCCATTGTGCCTGGCGATGAGAAGATCGAGACCGATTGGCTTGCCGGTGAATTTGCAGGCAAACACTTTGTGCAGCGCATCGCTCGAGAACTAAAGGGCCGAAAGCGTTCGGAAGTAGTCGAAGCTTGGGTCGACCAGATGGTTTCAGCGATTCGGAAACGTGATCCCAAAGTTCTGGTTACGATCGGAGAGATCCCTTGGTCTCACGTTTGGCCAGGTGCCGCTCCGGTCTTTTACACGCCAGAGTCGCTTAACAAGTTGGACTTTGTCAGTATTCATCTCTACCCCAAGCGAGGCGAAGTTGACAAGGCAATCAAAGCGACGGAGCCATACATGCTTGGCAAACCGTTGGTGATCGAGGAGATGTTCCCGCTCGAATGCAGCATCGACGAATTAAACCAATTCATTGACCGTTCGCGATCTAAGAGCGATGGATGGATTGGGTTTTATTGGGGAAAAACGCAGCGTGAGTATCGCAAGGATGAAGCAACGATAACCAATGCGCTAATGGCCGATTGGCTCGAATACTTCGCCTCCAAAAGTAAGTCGATCTTGGCTCTACAGCCGCAAGAGTGAACTCGGCAGGAATGAACATAGCGAGAGAGACCAGAAACGGAATACTGAATGTTTCCCGTTGTCTGCTACTCGAAGCTATCGCCGACCTGAGTTTGTACGACCATCTTGGCGAGATTCAGTGGCAACTCGCAATCCCATTTGCATATACGACCGCTACATTCCCAAGCCCAAATGGCGTCGCTTTGGAAGGCCAGGCCGACAATTGTGTTTTGGCCAAACTCTTGCGATCCAATCTCGGACTCAGAAGCGATATCGACGACCCGCACCGAGTACCGACCTTTGTAAGCATCGTGTTGAACGAAAGCTAATGCGCTATCGTCCATGGAAAAAGCAATCGCTACTTTGATAGAGGATGGTACTTTGTACGTCTTGCCCCAAACGGGAATGCCTGTACTAAACTCAACCACTCGAAGCTCCGACCCCAGCAGGTAAGCCGCGAACTTTAGATCTGATGAAAAGGTCACAGATCGGGCATAACTGTCGATGGGTACCTCTTGCACAGGCAGTCCGCTTTGCCAGTCGAATAGCCGATAGACTCCATCGCTGCAAACAGAAAAGCAGTCGGCATCTTCTGGAACAATTACTTCTGTATGAGAATCAAAGGAAATCTCTTTCAGCAGATTTCCGGAAATCGAATCCCAGATCCAACCCTTTTTGTCCATTCGGACCAGAAGATATTGGCCGTCGGACGACCAAAAGAAATCGCGAACGTTCTGTCCCTCGGGTGTCTTTGGTAACGTTTGCAATGGCTCGCGAAAGTTCTTTGGATCTGACAGAACTACACGTCCATCCCGATAGCCCATAGCAATTAACGATCCACCAGGAGAGACTTTCGCAGAGGTCAAACCGAGGTCGCAGATTTCGATTCGCCTGTTCGTATCGAGCGAATCAAGAAATGACACAGACAGATCGATTGCAGTTTTTGAAGACTTTTCGATCGAGTAGTAGCTTGCAACGACCCACCGCCCCTGATCGACCATGTTGACGTCGACCAAGCGTTGCTTTGACATGCCATTGTCAATTGAGTTCCAGAACGGCATGTGGTCCAGCAATAGGAACTGAACTACCGCTGTGATGCTTACACATGTTGCAGCGATCAAAAAGTACGCTGCGAATCGACGCAATACTCTTTTCTTCAATTTAGCAACTTTGTTCGAGGAAGGTCCTTCACGTAGTTCGGTAATGCAGCGACCTAGGTTCCATAAAGGTAGCTCAAGAGCACGGCTTGAAATCCAGCCAGCGGACCAGTAATCAAGATTGCTAACGAGCGCGAGTACTCGTAGATGCTTGCCAATACTGCACACACCAAACTTGTTCCAAGAAGCTTCACAATCACAAACAGCCAGACGGATCCTTGATTGAGATCAATCAACCAAGATCCGATCGGATTTCTTTCGAACTCGGCGATGATGTCTTGGTTGACGACCAGCAGTGCCGCATCGTGAACCGACACGACAGCCACAAATGTCAGGAGAGCCAGAAACCAAAACACCGGTCGGTAAAAGACGCCAGGCACATTCAGCTTAAAGCGATTGACCTGAAAGGTTGTGTTAATTCCCAATGTAGCCATCGTAAACCTTCTCTCCACTTAGATGAAATCGGAAGTGATCTGCAAACAATGTCTTCTTGAATTTGGGGATCCAGCAGAGCTGCTTACCCCAAGACTGAACGCATCGAGCTGCGAATTGCAGCGTCGATTCCGTACAACAGTCGAAAAGCCAGGATTGAGATGAGAGCGTTAGAGCAATTGAAGAGCAGTGATGCTGGAATCTGACCCCATAACAGGCAGTTAATGCCAGTTTGCTTAATGGTGCAGAAAACTTCACTGAGTTGCTCCTAATTTACGAGCGAAATCGGCCTCTGGGATCTTTCCAGTCACAAAACCAGAGCTGATCGCTGAGGGCCTTCTCTGTTGTATTTACCAGACAACAGACTGTCAAACTAGGATCGGTCGAAGCAACTCAAGAATTGAACCTTCAGCTTAGGGAAGCTGGGCAATAGCATAGCCACTAAGTGACATTAAACTCCCTTAAGACCAATCGACGCAGCTACGAAGTTCCGTTCGTTTAGGTTGTGGAAGGCTACACAGGTCGAAAAAGATTTTTGTGAATTTTCGGTTTAATCCTGATAAGAAAAACCGAGCGAGAGCAAGAATTTCACTGCCTTTAGCAGCCATTTTTCAGTTACAGCTGTCTAACATTTCCACACTGGGCTCGCAAGGGTCGCTTCAAGTCCTTTGAAAGAAGGTTTCTCGCAAAAGAAGTTGGTAGGCCACGAAATCGTTTAACGGCAAGCCGTAGGCGACGGGGATTAACGGCAAGCGACAGAGGTAATTTGTTTAACGGCAATACCGTTGAATGAACGCCTAAATAAGTAGTGGACGAGGTTACGAGTCCCCAGGATTCCCTGCAAAAAAGGACTCGTGACCTCATCCACTACGAACTTCATTGAACGGTATTGTGTTTAACGGCAAGCCGTAGGCGACTGGGTTCTATGTCACGGTGTTCTAGCTTGCCACCAAGATAGCTTCTTATCCCGAATCATGAAGCACAGTCGCCTACGGCTTGCCGTTAAACGAAGAGCAGTCGCATAGAGCGCAGTCGCCTACAAACGCCGGAGCAGCGTCACCGGCGATCGCGGTTCCCAGTAATCAGCCGAGCGGCTCGGTTGCGAGTGAAGTAGTTCCATGCCCATTGGAACATGACCATGACGCGATTCTCGAAGCGGGCCAAGTAGAGAATGTGAATGAACAGCCAAGCCAACCAAGCGATTCGACCCGTCACACGCCATCGGCCACTTTGAACAACTGCCCTTGATCGTCCGATCGTGGCCATCATCCCTTTGTCCCAATAGCGAAATGGGCGAATGTCTTTTTTCCCAGCAAGCTCTTGCCGAATGCGGCTGGCGATAAACTGAGCCTGCTGCACCGCGACCGGCGCGACTCCAGGTAATGGGCCTCCTTCTCCTTGCTGCGAAGCTAAATCGCCGATGACAAAAATCGAATCGTGGCCGGGAATATTACAAAACTCATTGACGCATACACGACCACCACGATCAATCTCCACGCCAGAGCCAATCGATTCAGCTAAGATGCGTCCCAGCGGCGAGGCCTTTACACCGGCGGCCCAAACGACTGTGTTTGCCGCAACTTGTTCTCGTACGCCTTGCCGCTCCACAACTACAAAGTCATCGCCAATCTCAGTTAGACGAGTTTGTGTCCAAACTTCGGTGCCCAAGTTCTCCAGATCTTTTCTAGATGCGGCCGAAAGATCTTCATGGTAGCGATCCAAGATTCTGGCCGAGTTCTCGATGAGGATGACTCGAGCTTTCGCCGGATTGATGCGTCGGAAGTCGCGTCGCATGGTTTGATGCGCCAACTCGCAGATCGCGCCGGCCATTTCAATTCCCGTCGGTCCACCCCCAACGACAACAAAAGTCATGAGTCGCTTGCGCAGTTCATCGTCGTCAGTTAGTTCTGCTTGCTCAAAGGCCGTGAGTATGCGACGACGAATCTCGGTAGCATCCTCAATGGTCTTCAGGCCGGGTGCCAACGGCTCCCACTTTGCATCGCTACCAAAATAGTGATGGGTCGATCCTGTTGCGACAACCAAGTAGTCGTAATTGAACTGTCGCGAATCGCTTAAGCTGACCTGCTTATTCTTGGCATCGATACCAACAACTTCACCCATTAACACTTCGGTGTTGCGCTGACGTTTAAGCACCGATCTGAGTGGTGCTGCGATGTTTGCTGGTGAAAGCGCACCTGTTGCCACTTGATAGAGAAGCGGTTGGAATAGGTGAAAATTGCGTTTATCAACCAGGAGAACATCTGCGTCGGCTCGTTTGAGTGATCGGGCGCAGGTTAATCCACCGAATCCGCCGCCGATAATTAGAATTTTCTTGCGACTCATTTGAATATTCCTTTTCGGAAGTGCGCGAGTTGAGTTTGCATCTTACCGCAATCCGCAAATTCTCGTGAGACAATCGCCAAAATTCGAGACTGATTCGGCTAATCCCGCCATACCCGCAAACTGTCCGAATGCATAACCGAAGGGTTGCAAAGGAACTCGGGGACGCGTCGCTCGGTAATGTCAAGGATTGGAAGCGCACAACCCATGCTCATACGTTCGGCTGCCTCTCGCGAGTTGAACGCATTGTGAGGAGTCAATAACAACCGCGGTGTGCTGCGAAGCGGGTGGTCGGATGGCAAAGGTTCTTGGCTGTAGACATCGATGGCAGCTCCAGCGATATGACTATGACTGAGAGCCTCGATTAGCGCATTTTCATCGATCAGCGCTCCACGAGCGGTGTTGATCAAGTAACAATCCTTACGCATCGCTGCGAAGGCGGCTTGATTGATCATGTGCCGCGTTTCAGGAGTATTGGGTGCGTGGACTGAGATGAAATTCGAACTTTGGTAGAGCTCCTCCAATGTTACCCAGCGGACGTGTGGATACTTTTCAATTGTCTCTCGTTCGGGGAGCACTGGATCACAGGCGACAACATCCAGTCCAAATCCAAGCGCGCGATCGGCGACAGCTTGACCGATCTTTCCAAAGCCAATCAAACCTAATTGCTTACCCCGCAATTCAACTCCAGGAAACTCCGCCCAACCACCGCTGACCATGCAATTGAAGCCGTCATGAATTCGACGGACCATCGTCAGTAAAAGGCCCATACAGTAGTCCGCCACCGCGTCGGTCATGGCGTGTGGGACGTTGGTCACCAACACTCCAGCGTCGGTTGCCTGTTGCATATTGACGCTGTCGACTCCAACGCCGCAACGAGCCACCAACTTCAGGTTTGGAAGAGCTGCAAAAGTCATGTGGTCGTAAGGGTCTGTGGCTGCGATGATTGCATCGCAATCGTGGGCCTCGGCGATCAGGCTTTCAAGAGTTAGAGGCCCAAACTTGCTGGCCACAACTACTTCGTGACCACCATCAATGAGTAGTTTATGGGCAGCTTGCCCGCTAACGGCAAACGCTTGAGCGGTAACAAGTATTTTCCATCGGCTCACGGAATTCGTCTCCAAAGGTTGTTTATGGTACCCGGGCGTCGCGCCCTTTGATTGATGGTATCGCCCCCCGCTGATCTACTGCAAGCCTGGCTCTGCGACGTAGCCACCGTCGCCAGACGGTGGATTGACCAACCTGAAGACCCGGCGTCAAAAACACTCTTCCTCCACCGCTTGGCAGCGGTGGCTACGACAAGAAAGTTCGACTTGCGACAGTATCGCTGGAAATTGCTACTGGCCCCACACCAACGGGCAGTTAGAATGTTGCGTTCGGTTGATGTTCGGTTTCGCTTGATTTGGATCTCTGGGAATGCGTATTGGTGTTGTAGTTAAGGTCATCACGGACAAAAAAATTGGCTTTATTCGCTCGGAAGACCTTCGTGAAGATGTCTTTTTTCACTTTTCCAAAGTTGAAAATACCATCGGTAGCACTACGCTCATTGAAGGCGATGAAGTCGAGTATGAAATTGACGAACTACAGAGAATCAACAAAAGTGACCGGATTCAGGCCACGATAGTCCGTCGCTCGGTCCGTCCCCAATCGGTTCGGATCAAAGTCAGCGACAATCCCAAGCTACGGGCAAAGCATCACCCCAACGCTCGCAAGCGTCGGCCGGGTTGGCGGACGAAGCCTAATCAAGAAGAAGGACAGGAGCCGCAAAGCGATGGCTGACGTCACCTGCAAGTGCAGCAACTGCCAAACGGTACTCAAGTTTGCCGTTCAGGGTACATCGGAAACGGTTCGAGTCCAATGTCCTCGCTGCAAGCACAGCTTTAACGTCAAAGTTCGCAAGCCCGCTCAAGCGCAACCGCCTGCAAATCCGCTGGATCTACTAACACCGCAGGATCTTGGCGGGCCAGTTTATCCACCGAGCAACGCAGGTAGTCCGAGCTACCCGGCTTCTCCCTATCCACCAAGCTCAACTGGATATCCTCCTAGCTCAGCCGGTTATTCGCCGCCTTCGTCTAGCGGCTCCCATCCTTGGTCCGCGCCTGCTGCGCGAAGGTCAGGCAATCGATCTTCGTTGAAGCCGTTACTTTGGGCGCTGGGTGGCGTAGGCATTGCAGGTGTTATTGGCTTAGCTGGAGTTGGACTGTACTTGTCTCGCAACAAGATTGCCTCGATCGCTTCGGCCGCTTCCACTGCCATTGGACTCGAATCACACGAAACGGTTGCAAAAGACTTGGAACGCCTTCGAAACCAAGTTGAAAGCGTCGGCTCGGCGATCCCAGAGGCAGATCGTTCAAACAAAGCTGATGAACTCGAGAAGCGATTTGCACCTGACTTTGACGCCATAGCCCAACGATCCAAGCGATTGCCGATCAATCAAAAAACGATCAGCGATTTCTTGCAATTCCAGCAGGTCTCATCTGACTACCAGCGCCAGCTTAACCTGCATATCGCCAGTGGTTTGGCACCTAGCGGATTCTGGCATCTCGATCTGTCGAGCACTGATCCGTGGAAGACGATGTTGGTTAGGCTGAGCGACCGGGCCTTTACCGTCACAGCTTTTAGTAACGCTCTAACAGAGTATCCCGATCCTCGACAGTACAAAGGGACTGACGTTGCTTGGACAGATGAAGATCGACGAGTCCTTGCGGCAACTTGGATGCAAGGTTCGGTGCTTGGAAAGTCGATCGCGACCGTGGGGCCTTTGATCAACAGTTCCAACGTTTCTGACGAAGAACTGAAGCCGCTTTTTGATTTTATGGATCAGATTGCAGATCAAGGTCTTGAGCTTAGTAAACAACCATCGGCCCAAGGCAAAATCAGAATCAATGTCCCGAAAAACGCTCCCTACGAATTTAGAAAACGTAACTGCGATCAGGCGATAAGAATCCTCAGGGATGATTTGAAAAACTCCACGAATCAGGATCTAAGTTCTTTAAGCGCCGCCCTACAAGTTGCCGAAACGCTGGGAAGCGCCCTTGAGGATATTCAGTTTGGCGATATGAAGTCGATCGAACGAATCGCTCCCATCAGCATGTGGGAAGCATTTGTAAAAGATAGAGAACTAACCATTGCCAAAGAGCAGGAGTATAAGCTCGAACAAGAACGTAAACGTAAAGAGGAAGAAGAGAAGGAACGCAAGCGAATCGAAGCGGAAGAGAAGCGACAGCGCGAAGCCGAGGAGAAACGTCGCGCCGACGAGGAAGCGCGGGCTCGTCGTATGCAGGAGGAACAAAACAAACCTGCACCATCGAATCCTTCGGACGGTCGCGGAGGCGGCGGCGTTGGACCAGGACGCCCATTTGGTCCCGGACCGATGGGACCTGGACCGATGGGGCCGGGAGGTCGATTCGGTGGCGGCACTCCCAACGGAAATTCGGGCGGCCCACCGCCAAACTTTGGACTTGAGCAAGGTCCAGGAATGTCGCCTGGATTCACGCCAGGAAGTCCACCACCCATGTCGTCTAAGGCAATCACAATTGAAATTGCCGAAGTCAACGACAAACAATTCGAAGCAATCAAAGCGGACCTAGAGAAATTCACTCATAAATCTTGGAACATGTCTAATAAACGCGTGTCCATTCAGATCAACGATTTCCTGCTACCACTCAGCGAGGTTGAGGTGTACTTTCCGTCGCTCAAGATCATTTCCATCGACGAGAAGACTCGTACCCTTAAAGCAAGTCCGAAGAACTAACGTAAGCCACCGTCGCCAGATTTTGAAGTTGCGCTTTTCTGGGATTTCGGGCCGAAGGCCCAGCAATTTACCTAGCCCAGCCCATCGGGCTGGGTGATGAAGCTTGAGTAGGTTAACGGCCAACGGCCCGCCGGTTTGCGTGCAAACCGGCGGGCCGTTGGCCCTTTGTTTTTATGGCGAATTGCGTACCCAGCCCTTCAGGCTGGGCTAGGTAAACGGACAGGCCTTCGGCCTTAAATCCAAATATCACAACTTCAAAATCGCAAGACTGTGAACTTCAGGCTTCGGACTCCTTTGGATTGCAACATCACTTCCTATGTGCCGCTGGGAAGTTCCCCGGCATTGGCCTTGCGAAGCTGATCCGACATTGCGGAAGCAACGTCTTCTTGGAGGTATTTCTGAAGCATTTCGCGAGTCGACTTGAACATGCGGTCGATCTGAATTTGTCCCGCGCGTGGCGGTGGATTGGCAGCCGCTTGGTCGAGGATCTTACGCTCCAAACTTCCCAATTCGTCGTTCATGTTATTGAAGTCGGGCAAATCACGCAATTTGTCGACAAACTTCGTAGCCTCTTCAAGCTTACCGTTCTTGAGCAGCAGCTTCGCCCGAGCGGCATAGAGATTACGTTTGCCAATCAGGTCCAAGATCTCGCTTTGATAACCGCGAACGATGGCTTCCGATTGAAGTCTTAGCGTGTCATCCAAAAGCTCGGCCGTGTCTATCTCCTGCAAGCCTGGAACGTACGGAAGCTTCGCCAAAACTGTATCGCCACTCTTGATGTAAAGAAGCATCAGAGGATTGTTAAGCTTGATGGTCGTAGCAGGATCGATTGGTGCTTGGACAACCACCGGAGGCGCATCGGGCGGCTTGGGAACTGGCAGCCCCTCATCTTCAGCCTTCTTGACCAGAGCTTCGTACTCCTTTTGTGCTTGAGCAATCGCATCCCGTTTTGCTTGAATCAGTGCATCAAAACGCTGAGAACGAATGGTGTCGGGTAGTACACGAACCGATTCTTCTGGCATCGGAACATGCACTCGACCGCGCCAATCGGTTCGGCCGATGAACTTGAACTCCTCGGTGAGGAAGTCCTTAGTGTAAAGGAAACAGCCAGGTTGAGACTTCTTCGTATTCCCGCGCACGACTACCTTAACATCGCTCTCTTCAACAGCCGGTCGAACTCGCAATAACAATCGGCTGGTTCGTCGGTTTTGCTTGCCTTGCAATCCTGGTCCACCTGAGTAGGTGTAGATGTTGGCTCGCATCTTAACTCCGTCACTTTCGGTAACGGCGCAGTAAGTGAAAGTCAGAGCTTGCAACAATAGAGGTACCCCGTTTCGATCATCGCGTCTAACAAACGGGTGTAGCACATCTCCAACGCGAATCCGCGCGGGGTTTACTTCACCTTCTTCATTCTCGTCAACGATCAATCCACCTGCTTTGTGACGCAGTTCTGCCCAGCTCGTTCCCGCGTTGTCAACGCGAGCGACTGGAGCAAACGCGCGCTGCAATAGGTGTGATCCAAGATGAGGCAAACTGGCCCAATTGGACGATCCCGCTACAAACATGGGACCCAAGTGAACCACGGGGCAATCCAACTCACGGACGGCCAATCGGAATTCATCTCCCTCCATCGTTACATTGACGAAGTAGATTTTGTCATGCTCGTTCAAGTACGATTCCGATTGCCAAGGAAGCATCGTGTGAAGCACACGCGTCTTCCCAATGCCTTCGGATCGCCATCGAGGTATAAACGCAGCCGTAATCTTTTCGCCTTTGATTGAATCGATGATCGACTGATCGCCCTGGTCATCTACCTTCAACTTTGCCAAAAGCTTGGCGGTTGCTGAATCCGAAGGTAGATTAAGGCTGGCTGCGGTTGAAGTAATTGCAGCAAATGTCGAAGGTGATACGTAGACCTGGCTGACCGCATCGCCTGCCGCTTCGTAAGTGCGAGTCGTCTTTGTCTCAGTTTGTGTCGTTGAGACGATCAACACAAATTCGTTTCGAGAAATATCAGCGATCGACAAGTCCTGCAATTTTCGCGATACGTCGCGGCTGAGTTGTTGGGGCAGTTCCATGCTTTGGATCTGCCAAGTCGCTTTGAAAGTTCGCTCAAGGTCAGCAGTGATGTCCGACATCAGTTTCGATTTGCTGCGATCAGAAACAGGTACTGAAGCATCGAAGTTGAACCAAAGCTTGACAACGTAGGGCGAAAACTCCCAGATTTTTATTTCTTGGGCTTTCGCGCTAGTACTACAAAAAAGCGAGCACCAGCAAACGATTGCAGTACCAATCGCAGTTATTGATCTTCGAATTGAAGACGACTCGATCATCAAAACTATCCTCACTTACCTGCCGTAGCTACTTTGACGCGCCAACTCTTGATGCTCTGATAGAGCGAAATTGGCTGTTTGCTCACGCCTTCAATGTTCTTGCGGAGAACGAATCGATCCGTCACTTGCCAAAGCGGTAGTAGTGGCAAGTGATAATTGATGATGCGGTGCATGTCCTGCAGAGCATCACGAATCTCTTTCCAATTTCTCGCCGCTCGTACACGTTCCAAACCTTGTACCACAAACGGATTGCTACTGACCGCAAAGCTGCTCGCTCCCAACAGTCGCTCGATATCTGTGGCGGGCTCCCACATCGTCGTAATTACATAGATGAGATCGCATTCCTTCAACTGATCCGCAGGCGCGTCCGGAGGAAGTACTTTGGATTCAGCGGGAACGCCAATAATCTCCCACTGTTGAATCATTGCTTGAACGGCGACTCTCGCGAATTCAAAGTCGGGACAGCCGATCACCAGCTTTTTCAATTCGGGCTTGGGCTGCCCCAGTTTTGCAGACGCTGCTTCGATCTCTTTCTCGGAAATCAAAACCAGTAGTTTCGCCAACTGTGGATTGTACGAGATTGGTTCGATTTCGTCGTTGTACGCATATGCCAGTGGATCTGACTCGCCGAGCCCCTTAGGAAACGGTCCACTGATCAATCGACCATCCAGCGGATCACTGCTCTTGAGCAATTCTCCCTGTAGCATTGATTGCCGATTGGTGGCGTACATTAGAGCTCGTCGGAATTTCTCTTTGACCAGATAGGGATGTTCCGAAAGCGGTATCAGCATGTGCGTGGTTGGGAGAGCGTATGACATCGTCTGAAGACGTGATTCACTAGCCAATCTTTTCGCGTCGCTTGGGTAGAGCTGATCGATCATATCGATATCGCCGCGGATAAGATCATTGATAGCTTCCTTGGGATCAGCATAAAAGATCTCTACGATCTCCATCGGCAAATTCGATCCTTGCGAATTGGGACCCTGCGCATTGGCTCCCTGCGCATTGGCTCCCTGCGCATTGGGACGCAATTTGAACGATGCCTCATTCTCAGTGAATGTCGGAGCAAGGTATGGCCCGGGAAGCGCGCCTGGTAAGGTGGGATCATCTGGAAGCGTCCATTGCAACAATGCATGCGGAAGCACATTGGGGCGTTGCAAATTGACAATCAGTTGCGTGCCTCCTGTGGCTTCAACTGAATCAAAGATTGCCGCCCAGGACGGGTCGTATTGAGGTGAATCGGGTGTGGCTTTATCAACCAAAATCTGCGCAAGTCCAAAAGCGTTGAGCGACTTTTGAATCTTGGGATCGATGGTCAAGATCAATTGCTTGCGATCATCGCTAAGGACATGCGACCCTAAAGCAAATGCGTAATCGCCGCCTTCATTGCCTGTTGCGCGAAATTGAAATAGAGGCTGAAATGACAAACCACCAGCTCGACGGCCTGCCCAATCCATCAAGCTACTAGGATCGATCTTTTGACCACAGCGTTGCATCACTCCAACGCGAACCAGCGGATAGATACGATTAATCTCTTCGAGTAACTTTTTGCTTTCCTCTAATTCAGGAAACATGCTGAGACTGACAGCCGCAGCTCGTTGTGCATCGCGATATCGCTTTGCCTTGAAGAACTGCTCAGCCTCGGATTGTTTGGCTCGAGCCTGATTCTCGATCTTCTGCTTCCACTCTTTGACGACATCGATTTCACCATAGGTATCCATCAGTCTTGTCAGTAGGGCCTTCGCTGATGCCAAATCGCCTTTCTTTTCGTAGTCTTCCACAAGAGTCCTGGCGATCCGATTCATGGCCGCCATAACATCTTTCTCGCGGAATGTCGGAGCCACGCGTCGCAACTCCTCAAGCGCAGACAGCATTTGTGCGTACTGCCCACCTTGGAAGCTCATCGTAAGGCTGCGCCACAGAAAATCCTGTCGCAACTCTTTTAGTCGCGGATAATTCGGATAGGCTCGCATCATGAAGCTAAGATTTTGAAACGCGCCGATAAAGTCTTTTTCTTCAAGCCTTGCCTGCGCCTCGCGCATGATCATGTCTTCGAACAATTCAATCTTCGCGATCGACTTCCAAGCGATCTCGTACTTTCGCTCGGGAAACTTCATCAACACGACCTGGATTCTCTCAGCCGGTTGCGGATCCTTCGGAATGACTCGTCCTGGGAAAGGAATGATCATTACCTTGAACTCGCCAGGACCTGCCTCGTCGGTGAGATGAATGAGGTCAAAGGGACGTTGATCGATCAACGGACCGTCCTCGACCAACATTTCGTCTTGAGCGATACATGGACCGGTTAACAAAGTGCTGGCAAGTGCAACCAAGATCGCTACACCCACCATCAATTTCTGGAAACAAGTGCGAAGCCCAGAGTGTTCCATTACTGTTGGCCTCCAACCGCATTAGTCGTCGAGCTCGTTGGGACTGCGGTAACCATAATGGCTCCCTCGTCCGTTCCCAGCAGGACTCTGCCATCAACAACCATTGGCGCGGTGCTAAGTGGTTGGCCAAGATCAGAACTTCCTAGGATTTCACCGCTGCTGCTATCGATGCTCCAAAGCTTTCCGGCCCGAGTCGAAATCAAGAAGTTGGAGCCCACCATCACGGGTTCGCCAACAATCTGTGAATTTGGAAACTCGATAGTCCACTTGGCTTTACCTTCACTATCGATTCCTAGAAGCTTTTGATTAGTTTGCACCAATCCGATTTCGGCTCCTCCGAACGGACCCGCAACTAGCTTACCTTCAAGGACAGTACCTTTACTCTCTGCCAAGCTGGTTGAATTGAAGACCGATATTTCGTCGGCAGAACCACCGGCTTGTACGGCTACAACATTGCTTCCAACTATTGCCAACGGCCCGATGAGATTGTTCTCCACAGCTACGTCAGAAATCTGTCGCAAACTGTCTTTGGTATCCAGTCTGACAACTCTCTTGAGATCGCTGGCAATTACGATCGAGCGAGAATCAGCCAAATAAACCGGCTTGTTCCATTGAACCTTGGCGCTGGGCTTCAGTGCAGGTTGGTAAGGTGCACCGATTAAGCTGCCGGTAGTTGGATCAAACATGACCAATTGACCGTTATCCAATCCAACGACCAACTTGTCACCAGCAAGTACCGCTTCGGAAGTTGGAGTGGCGGATCCAAAAGCGACATTCAAAAGTCTAAGCGGTGAGGTTCCCTCGTTGTAGAGTGCGAACTCTTTCGCGTTGGACCGATTTAACAGGATAGCCTGAGTCGGACTCAACCAAGTGGGATTCCCAAACCAGCGCATGCCAGCCGATTGGCTTGCCGAAGCTTCCGCTTTAGTGATCAACGGTTTGTTTGTAACTGAGTAATAGCTTCCGCTGGATGTGATTGCCGCAAACCCTTTCTGCTGCTTCTTAACAATCATCGAAACCGGTTCAGCAAGATCCAGCTTCCAATACTCCTTCCGATCAGAAGCTCCAATTGCACTGATTCTAACACCTTGATTGCCACGCAGACGTCGAGCGTGAAACAAGGTCTTACCAAACAGTTGAAGGGGAGCGACGAATTGGTCGCCTTCGTTTTCGCTCCAATCTCGCTTAAACGTTCCGGTAGATACGACTAAGTCAAACCGAGCCAACCGACCTTCGGCCAACCAAATCGAATTCTGATTGAAAGCCGTCCAAGTGAGTTTGGGAGTGTCCAGGTTCTTTGGAATCCTGGCCATCACGGTAACCTTGTCTTTTTCGTTATTGCTTTCCACATCCAGCGCTAACGTAGTTCCCAAATCGCTCTGTACCAAAACGCGAGTGCGGTCAATTGTCGGAGTTGCAATCACATTACCTTCGATAGCGATTGCATTCTGAACTGACGTCATTCCTTCATTGGCGGGCTGAAGGATGCGAATACGTGCAGCATCGTTGCTGATATTCTCGATCACGAACAGAAGGCCTTGGACCAGCACTGGCGGAACGGCGATGCTTCCTTGACGATGGCCAAGATAAAACACTTCAGAACACGATCCACTTTGACGGTCCAGGAGATAGATGTTGGAGTGGTCCGCAGGTTGATAGACGTGTTTCTTACCTGCGACTACACATGGGCTAACATTGATTGATTGAGGCAGTTGCTTAACCCATTTCGTTTGCCCACTCACTGCATCCAGACTGTAGATCTTGCCCGAGTAGGTTGAAATGAAGAGATCCTCTTTTTCAACGACGGGGGTCAAGATGGGCTCAGCAAAATCCAGACTCCACTTGCTGGCACCAGACTCGCCAGCCAAGCGATGAAGTCGTCCTGCTTCTGCTTCGGCAACTAGTACGTCCGAATTCGGCACGGCTTCCAGCCGCACAGGATAAGAATCCAATCCAATTCCGACATGCTTATTCCAAAGGACTTCGCCGCTGGCAGCATTGATTGCATACACAGAGCCTTTGACCTTGAAGTACAGGACTGTTCCTTCAAGTTCGGCAACCGGATTTCCTTCACGATTCGCAAATACAAACGACTTAGCGGCATCGGGCGATGGTTCGCCGAGCATCTTTGCTGTGCTGGTGAAGTCCTTCACTAAGCCACGTTGGGTGTCGGAAGCCTGTCGGACTCGCTTTACCAATTCAGCATTGGTCTCAAGCAGAGGATACTGATTGATGAGTTGCTTTCTGACATCATAAGCTTTTTGAACTTCCTTTTCTTCCAACAACTGATCAATTTGCTTCAATGCCACTACCAGTTCATCGTCTCGTCGAATCTCTCTTTGAATTCGAGCGCGACTTTCTTCGATCTTGAGAAGCGTAGGGGCTTGCTGAGTTCTTTGCGTTGTACCCACAAATTTGGAATCGTTGATCATCTCCATCAACTTATCCATTTCGCTCATCAACTCTTTGCGTTGATCGGGCTCTTTTGAACTGTCCATTCGAGTTGCGAATTTCTCTGCCAGACTGACAAGTGCACCAGCCAAATCGGCTTGCTGATCGGCTAGACCAGGTTCATCGACGATCGTGGGCAATTGAGCTTCGGCAGTCTTGAAAGCAGTGATTGGGGCAGACCCTTCAATGTCCTTGCGGATGGCTGCCAAGACCGCGCGAATTCGAGCATACGAAGCCTTCTCGTGGCTCTTCCAACCATTGGCAAATGTCTGATATGCGCCTTTGGCCACATCGTACTGACGTTGTTCATAGGTATCGTCGGCAGCCTTGATCGCATCATCAGCGCTGCCTTTACGCATCCAGTTCACCAGGAAGAATCCCGCAACGCAGACGATTCCTAAGATGACCGCCACGCCTAAGATTCGAAAGGAGTCCCAAGGGTTGGCACCCGCTTGAGCGATCGAGACCTTGTTGCCCGTGGGCGAACTATTTGACCGCGACGAACTGCGAGCCGGTGGGCGCGAGTCGAAACTAAATGCGGAGGCTGGCTCTGCTTCAACCGCGTCAACGACTGACTCAACAACATCGATAACCGGCACAGCATCGTCGATCACATCAACCGATTCGACTCCTACAACTTCGTCATCGTCTAGCAGCACTTCGACTGTAGAGCTGGAGGGCGCCAAACCGAGTTCGTCCTCGGTCGCCTTCGCGGCACTTGAGCTTGATGTCACCGGGCGACCAGAAGCCAATTCGGCAACCAATCGAGTCGCTTGAAACTTGGTTAAGTGTCCGTTATCAACCAACAGTTTGGCAATCAATTCCGGTGAGAGCTTCACTTTGCTCTCCGCAACTTGTCTGCGCAATTCGATGATTACATCGTCCGACAACAACTGCTTGGATTCGAGAAGTTCAATAAACTTGATCGCAAGAGGTTGCATCAAAGCTTTCCTGGAGATATCGAGAAGTTCAACAGCATATTGCAGTACAAAACAGTTCGCATCAGTGCAAAAAAGTAACTATGAATTGGCCTTTGGTGACGCAGAGCTACCGCTGAGAGGATTGACTGGCTCGTTGAAAATCGACGTAACGTTGGCGCTCTTCTTCGCGAGTTTTGACTCTGACCGGAAAGAACGACCCCAATTCATGCGACTTCCTCTTAACCATCAACTCAAGCCACTTTGCTGCAGATAACCAACGCCGCAGCATCGATGTCAGACTAACAAGCACGGAGACTTGGCTGACGATCCAATTCATGCTTTCAAGACAAGCGATTCATCTTGGATCAATTGGTGCTGGCGAGTCCGTTTTCCGTCTGCCGGGCATCGAATGACCCCAACAGCCTTTGACGTCTAATCGCCGCTATCATTTGATCCACTTAAGATGATAACTAGCAATCATCTCAAGTGCAGCCACACGTTTAGGTTGTGCCTCTGATTTGAGCAAAAATCTAGAAACCCTAAGGTGCTATCTTGAAGGAGTTCGATAGTACTGCTCGATCACCGCAAATTCAAAACCACTGCTAGTGGGACGAGATTCGAAAATGGTCTTAGCAATCTCTTTGACCGACTTCTTGCCTTTGCTTTCCCAATACGCTTTTTCAGCCAACGCCAACGTATTCTCCAAGTCCTTCGGGATGTACTTAATGATTAGTCGACCTTGAGTTCTCACTCCGGCCTGGCCTAAGAGCTGTGTATCAAATTGTCGAAGAGGTCCATCAGTTCGCCACATAAAAAACAGACGCTGAAGTTTATTTTCGTCTTCAACTGTGCCACTCCTTTTCTTGGGGGAGCCAGCAAAGCCACTAGCGTAATCCACCGAGGCAATATTTCCCCCTACACATGCGAGCTCGATCTTGAAGAAGTCAAGTTGCTCGGAGTATGGCTTGAGTCCCTTAGCTTGGAATTTGAGTTCCCATCGTTCAAACCGTGGAACGATATCATCGCCTTCTCCAAGCGGACCTGGTGGGCGACTGTCACCCTTGCCATTTTTTCCCGTCGCGGAAACATCCGAATCCGAGCTTACGGAATCGATAGATGCGGCGACAGTGGAGGCAACATCAGAAACTGCTTCGAGCGATTTTTCTAACGTCGGTTCAGAAAGCACCTCGGCCTCTTCCGATCCAGGCGGTTCGATGTCGCGTTCGAAACCGGCGGCGTGATCTCCGCGTCCCGCAATGTTTTCCTCAAGCATAATCCCGGCTGGGGCTGATTCCCAAGTGAACGTTGTCGTTAGCCAGAAGATGAAAAGAACCAGGACCAATCCTCCGACAATGATCAACATGGACATCAAGAAGCTGGCGACTGTGTCCACCTTTTGAGTCTGCTTGCTCGTCTGGTCACGAACCTGTCGAGTAGTTGTCATGCTCATTTGTACTTACTCCGAATTCCTAGTGGTTCTTCTGTCTTGCAGCTCGCATCCCAACCCGAAATGCATCTTTCCTCGGATTTTCGAGCTCGTACTCGTACTCGAATCCGGTCTTCTGAGTACGATAACGAGCACCATTTCATTGAGCACAAAATGCGTTAGCGAGGGATATCCCCCACACTCACCGATCCAAGAACACAAAGTCAGGTTTGATTCCCAGATACCAAGCCTTCCAATAACTAATTGCAGCCGAACGCTGTTGATCTTTTGGATTCGCCTCGCGAATGTGCACTGTATCCAGTCGTCGGCTTAGGAGCCGCAAACTCTCTTCTGCCAACTTCGGTACAAAAGGATCATTGTCTGAAAGTGCATAAATCAGATCAGGCACAACCGACAAATCCTCGCTTCGACCAAGCAGCCTTGCAGACAGACGTCGTGCAACGGCATTCTGGCTGTCCAGCAATCGTGACAATCGCGCCACTTGCTGAGTTCTTTCGGCGGGTTCACGGCTGAGCGCCATATTGTTTGCGAGCATGCCTTCGCCGACGTAGTTCTTTTCGTCTTCCATCAAGCTCAGCAAGCTCTCAACAGATGTGTCTTTATTGCTGACGATCTTATCGCCAACCATGCGAATGCTGGAAACATCCTTGGGCAGTTCGTATCCTCCGAAAGCAACACCCTCGTCTAACTTTCCGATTGCCTTTTGAGTGCTTCGAATCAAGAACAGGACGGCGAAGCAAGTGTCGATGTGAGCTGTTGAAGCGGTTCCATTCTTCCACGAGCCGTCGGGGCTCTGCGTCCGCGCAAACTCCTCTACACCCTGGTTGTACCAAGCTGGACTCTTGTCCTGCTTGCCTTTGACGATTTCGCGTAGGCTCTCGTAACGCTCTTGGCCGTATCGCCAGTAATAGTACCACTCTTGAGCTTGAGGTCCTGCTCGATCTTGGTAATTGAAAGCACGATCCAATGCCTCTTGAACCTGTTCGCGCTTGATCGTCGGCTTGGGATCGTTCTTGCTTCGAACAATGTTGTCGATACGCTCGAAAGCCTTGGGAATTCCGTCTTCATCTTTCGATCGATTTCCGAACAACTTCAGTTCGTCACAGGCAAGCAGCAAGGAGCAAATGCCCGCTGTACCCAGTGATCGAGAAACGCCCATTTGCGCGACAAGGCTGTTACTGTTGGAGACGACGCCTTGATAGCCCCACGAACCGCTTGGATCTTGAGTAGCGAGCAGGTAGCGAATACTTGCCTCTGTGCTGGTGACCGGAGTTCGGATTCCTGCCTTATCCATCGACCAAGTCGCCAGCATCACATATTGAACCTGAGAGGTATCACCGGTCGAGCGGCTGGCGTCCAAGTATCCGTGGCCACCGTGATTCTTTTGTACGCGAACGAACCAGTCTCGAGCTGCTTCTAACTGGCTTCGATAAGCCTCTGGACTAACCGCGGATAAAAGCAGACAAGCTACACCAGTGTCGTAAACAATGTGCGTTTCAGTGCTTCCGCTGACAGCCTTGCGGATTATCGACTGAGCCGCTTGAATGCCTGTTTTAACCTTCGGGTGCTCTGGATCGCCAGTGACCTTGAGAGCGGTATAGCCTGCTAGCGCCGCGCCCCCGGCGGCATACATATCGGCCGACGCGTTCTGATTGAGATATCCCATCGCGCGGTCGATCATGCCTTGTTGCTTGGGATGTTCGGGTTGGTATTGAGCCCGCGCTAAGGCTGGCGTTGAGCAAACGATGGCTGTGACGGACAGAAGAAGCAAAGACCTTGCTACGAATGGGTTCATCGTGAACAGCCCAATAGTCAATGTTGAACGTAAACCAGAGGAGGTGCTAGCGGGGTACTTCGGCGGATCAAGCGGCTTGGGAGCCTGGAGTTCCAAGATCGGCAAGCAGGAACGATCGGCCCGAGAACAACGCTAAGCAGTCAAGTATTTCACAATTGGCCAGGACTTTAAAGAGTCGGTCGTGTCGATTCTGCGAGATTTTCCGTAATCGTCGAATGAAATTCCCATCATTCGCAAGGAGAGCACAACCAGGCGTTGACAGGCGGCGGAATGGTCAATAGCATTGCTACTTCGAAATGCGAGTTTTCGTGCCGCAAAAGCAATCGCGGCCACAACTTGGAACCGCACTCACTAAGTCGAACAACACTCCCCAAGGGCTTGAACAACGAGCCAAGATAGAACTTCAAAGTTACGCAACCGCAATCTTTGGTTCGATCAGATTTGGGAAGCTTGAAATTGCTTGGGAGGCCAGGTAGCTCAGTTGGTAGAGCAACGGATTGAAAATCCGTGTGTCGCCGGTTCGATCCCGGCCCTGGCCACTTCCCTTGCGCTCTGGACGCTCTCTCGTCCTGACTCAATCTAAACACTTTGCAAGCTTCTGGATCAGCGTCCGTGATGCAGTGACTACTCTTCGTAGGGTATGTGCAGCGTGCAACAGCCAATTGAGCACGCATTAAAGTCGAGTCTGACTTATCGAACACTTCACCTTGCCAATCGACCGCGCGCAACACACCATTTTCGAACCGAAAAAGCTGAACGTCGCTTTCGACCCACGCACGTCTCCTGAATATTCGTTGGGTGTCCTGCTAACGCAAGTTCTCTAACAGGGGCACGAAGACACAAAGCTAAGACTCTCTCGCAAACGTTACATTAGATTTCGCCACGTGTAGCACGCTCTGAGAGGCGAGGGCAGCAAGCCTCGAAGGGCGTGGCTGAGTTTGACTTCGATCGGCAGAACACCTAATTCCCACGCCCATCAGTTGTTGCCTCGCTGCGCTTCGGTCAACAACTCACAAAATTGATTGGACACTAAGCAGGACGCGAAGACCACGAAGATGTGGATCTCAATTCTTCTTGCTCTTCGAGACCTTCGTGGTTAACTTGTCGCTTTTGAAATCGCTTCGAGTTCTTTGATGGCTAGATAACTCCTGGTAAGCTAATCCTTGGTTCGCTCGAATTGTTTAAAGTGCGACCAAACACCTTCAAGATCTTTCTTATGCCTGAGTCCAACGGTGTCGGTGTGTTCGTCCATGGCTACGCTCATCGTGCGTAGCTCATCGCCGAAGAACATGTAAACAGTCCCTGAGGTGTCTACAGGAATGTAGCGGCCATCGGTGCTTCTGATTAGCGGTGTGGCACCTGAGTTCATGTCGACGCGTTTGTCGGCACGCATCTGCTGCTCTGGTGTCCCAATCGGCCAAGTCTGAATTATGGCAAAGGCTAACTCGTCGCCGTTGCCATAATAACCGTAGGTGATGACGACAGAATGACCCCCGATGGAAAATCCTGTTCCACTTTGTTGCAAGCCAAAGTTCATCAGACCCATTTTGCCGATCATCCAAACTAGTGCTACGCCAATGCAGCACACAACAATTATGAGCCTTCGATTTGGCATTTCGTAGTTGGTTCTTTGGACTAAGTGACAAAGACGGCTGTGTTGCGGACAAGTGATTGTAGCAAGCAGTTGTAGCAGTGTGCCATCATTCAGGCGAGCAGAAGAGGGAAGAGGGAAGAGGGAAGAGGAGGCGGAGCCTCGAAGACAGTGCGTTCCCAGGCAGAGCCTGGGAACGAGGTGGGGAACGAGGGAGAACGAGAAGACGAGCCTGGGAAAGAAATGGAAAACTACTTGGTGGGCTTGGGAACGTGCTGGTCGATTAGGATTGGATTGCCGTCGGGGTCGACTAGAGTTAGAAACGCGGGGCCGCTAGTTGCTTCGTCGGCAGAGACGACGGGATTAAGGCCGCGTTTCTTCAGCTCTTGCTGGATCTCGCGCACGTCTTGGAATTCGTCCAACGTCTTGCAATCACGGTCCCAACCAGGATTGTAGGTCAGCGAATTCTTGTCGAACATGCCTTGGTACAAGCCGATCGTGCTGGTCTCGTTCTGCATGACAACGTATTTGTGCTTCAGGTTCCCCCCGCTCACCTTGAACCCGAGTTTCTCGTAAAATTCCTTCGATGCATTTACGTCCTTCACATTCAAACTGATGGAGAAGTTTCCTAGTTGCATGTCTTTATCCTTGTTAGATTTATCGAGAGTTTCATTCGGCTTTGAACCGCTCACTGGGTAGACGACGAGGCAGCAGACGACCAATATAAGAGTTGGAATGGCGTATCGCATCAACGGTCTCCTTCGAAAAATGGATGGCTAGGTAGAACGAACGTTTTGTTGGGCATCATCGTACCCGGCAGTCACTTCGAGTTCTTGACAAATCTTGCGATCGGCTAAGAAAATCTCCGCAGCACAAACAACGAGTTATGTTCAGCGTATCAATCGAGTGATTGACCACATTGTCGCCGATCTGACTCGGCCTGTAAGCCTAACCAAGTTAGCTCAATTGGCGGACCTTTCGCCATTTCACTTCCACCGCGTGTTCCAGGCGATGGTCGGTGAGACGCCCAATGAGTTCGTCAAGCGATTGCGGCTGGAACGATCGCTGTATTTGATGAGCTTCGGGAAGCGAAAATCGTTGACCGACATCGCCCTCGACAGTGGTTTCTCCAGCTCGTCCGATTTCACCAGAAGCTTCAAACAACGGTATGGGGTCGCGCCGAGCAAATTTGATGTGGCGGCCTGGCGTAGCGAACATCATGAACGCATTGAAGCGGCGGCCGCTGAGTCGCCGTTTAAGCTGACTGAAAAACTACCGCGAACTAATCCCGATCACTTTCGTGTTCGAGTTCGTGAAATGCCAGCGCGAACTGTGGCCTACATTCGGGTCTCAAACCCCTATCAAGGTGATGCTGTCGTGCAAGCCGCCCAACGATTGTTGTCTTGGGCGGAGACTCATCGCATTGCCGATAACCAATGGTACGGATACCAATTTGAGAGCCCACAAGTGACGGCCTTGGAGTTGTGTCACTATTGCGTGGCTGTAGAACTGAAGACTGAAATCCAGGCCGAAGGCGAAGTCGGCGTGTATCATTTTCCGCCGATGTTAGTTGCCGAAGTCGTCATGAAAGGCGGCATCGATCTGGAGATACGCCTGCTGCGATGGTTGTATGGTAGTTGGCTTCCTCGCAGCAAATACGTCCCAGCCGACCAACCATGTTTTGAAGCCTGGTTGGGTAAGCCGTTCGCGCATGGCTTCGAGCATTTCGAATTGGCCATCCATTTGCCGATAAAGTAAGTTGGGTTGAGGTACGAAACCCACGTTCTTCATGTAGGGTGTGTGAAGCTTGCATCTGCGAGTTGAATTTGCGTTACACTTCAGCCGGCATCAAACAAGAGAGTTCGCATGACCAAACGACCGCAAGCGCAACACACCAACTGCGAGGCGGTAGACTCTTAGCGGAGCCAAGTCGACTCCAACTCCGTGGCGTGTTACGAGGTCTGACTACGAGGATGTCATAGTACAACACTTCGGCAATGAATTTTCTCGATGAATGGTGATGAGTGTTGGACCTCTACACACGCCCTACGATTGAACAACTTTAGAACTTGTAAAGCAACATCAGCGAATAATTTAAATCGCTTGGTTTGGCGGTTCCGGAAGGGATGCTGTCGTAGCGATGCAAGGCGCCGAGCTTGAGTGATAGGTTCCGCTCTTCGCTAAGCAAATATTCCCAAGCTAAGTCGGTAATCGTGCGGTAGTCGGCAAAGTCGGTCCAGTTGGGAAAGTAGTCGAACTTGGCGACCAGCTTATTGCGTGCGTTGACTTGATGATCGTAAGTCGCTCCGAACAAAGCTTCAGGAGTCCACTTCTCGTTGGGACCGCCGAACTCACGCGACGCTCCAGCCCCGAAGCGTGTCGAAAACAACAGCCCGTCGGCGTCGATCCAGTTGTAGCCCAAACCGCTGTTGAGGAAGTATCGTGCGTTGAAGGCCTTTAATTCGTCGTACTCAAGACCTTGCTTGATGAAGTAGTTCCATTTAGAAGCTCCAATCTTGCGTTCGAAATCGCCGTAAAGCAGCACATTGTTCTGCGAAATCAGTCCCGCCGTTTTGGTCCGGTTTTGCAACAAGCGAATGTCGAGCAAGTTAGTCTCGGTCTTCCGCTTGAAACGAGCGCCGGTTTGAATTGTTAATGATTCAGTGTTGCCCGTGGCTCCATTAATTCCAGCTTCCGCGCTGTTCTCCCAACCATCCAAGGGAATCCATGTCCAAGGTTTATACCAACTCAACCCGCCGACCTCTTCTGAGTTCGTGACTAGATCAAAAACCGAGGGAGGCAAGTCGCCTAGCGGTG
>CAUJKA010000464.1 GCA_963204965.1 Planctomycetota bacterium
AAGCGTGGCAGTGCGATTGATCGTCGATCGCGAGCGCGAGCGCATGGCGTTCCGCAGCGCGAGCTACTCGGATCTATTCGGTAAGTTCTCCACGGTGAAGGGTGGACGCTTCGATGCAACCTTGATGAGCTACAAAGGTCAGAAGCTGCCCACTGGAAAAGACTTCGATCCCGCCATTGGCAAGATCAAGGACCCGGGGTTGCTGTTAATGGATCAGCCCGCGGCTGAGAAGTTAGCTTCCCAATTGCGCGGAGCAAACTTCAACGTAGCTTCCACCGAAGTCAAGCCTTTCACGGAACGTCCGAAAGCTCCGTTCACAACCAGTACGTTGCAACAGGAAGCGAACCGCAAGTTGGGCTTCACCGCTCGACGAACGATGCAGGTCGCGCAGTACTTGTACGAAAACGGTTACATTACTTACATGCGTACCGACTCAACAACGCTCTCGCAAGAAGCAGTCCGCGCAGCTCGCAATCTAGTGATGCAAGAATACGGCAAGGACTTTTTGCATGAGACGGAACGAGTCTATGCGAACAAAGTGAAGAACGCTCAAGAAGCTCACGAAGCGATTCGTCCTGCAGGGAACACATTCCAATTACCGCAAAATCTGCGCGGCGAGTTAAGCGATGAACAGTTCAAGCTGTTCGATATGATTTGGAAGCGAACCATCGCTTGCCAAATGTCGGACGCTCGAAAGAAGCGAGTTATCGTAACGGTCGAAGGCGACGGTGCGATCTTCCAAGCATCGGGTACTTCAATTGAGTTCGAAGGATTCTTGCGGGCTTATGTCGAAGGCACCGACAATCCCGACGAAGCTCTGGCCGAACAAGAAGTTTTGCTGCCCGAGATGGAAAAAGGGCAGAGCTTGGGTTGCGAGAATATCGAAGCCAAGTCACATACAACTCAGCCGCCAGCTCGATTCACCGAAGCTTCTTTGACTCGAACGCTAGAAGAACGCGGTATCGGTAGACCAAGTACGTACGCTTCCATTATCGACACCATCCAAAACCGCGACTACGTCTTCAAGAAGGGTAGTGCGCTGGTTCCGACTTGGACAGCGTTCACCGTGATACGGATGTTGGAGGAACATTTTGGCTCGTTGGTCGACTACGACTTCACGGCTCAAATGGAAGAGAACCTCGACGAGATCAGTCGTAATGAACGCGATTATTTGGATTACTTGTATCGGTTCTACTTTGGAACCACGCGAAAAGAGAAAGACGAGAAGCCTCACGGCGATGGACTCGGCTTGAAGCCGCTGCTCGCGTCTAAGTTAGACGAGATCGATCCGCGGGTAACCAGTCGCTTCACACTGGGACTACCTGAGGATGGCGAGTTTCGTGAGGAGGTTTTCGTTCGCGATGGACGATTCGGCCCTTATATCGAACAAGGCGAACGGAAGGCAAGTATTCCCAATGGAATGGCCCCAGACGAGATGTCGCTTTCCACGGCAATGGAACTGTTGGTTAGCAGTGCTCAAGCGGAAGAGCCGATGGGGAACTGTCCTGATACAGGCAAGCCGATCTTCCTCAAAAACGGACGCTTCGGTCCTTACATTCAGCTTGGCGATAACGACGACGAAGAGAAACGCAATGCTGGTCTGCTAAAGGGCATGACGCCAGAAGAGATCGACTTGGACGTCGCCATCAAACTGTTATCGCTGCCAAGATCACTGGGCGATCACCCAGAGATGGCCGAACCGATTGTTGCCATGAATGGAAAGTTTGGTCCGTACATCAAGTGTGGCGGCGAAACGCGAAGCTTGCCAGCGACGATCTCGCCGCTGGATGTTACCTTCGAGCAAGCGATGGAACTGCTCGCTCAGCCCAAGACGCGAGGCCGTGGAGCGGCTGCGAAGCGCGAACCGCTGAAGGCATTTGCCGAATCACCTGTGACTGGAACGGTGGTGCAAGTTTTGGATGGTCGCTACGGCCCCTATGTCACCGACGGCGAGACCAATGCCAGCTTGCCTAAGGACGCTGACCCGGCAACGCTAACATTCGAAGCCGCGCTTGCCTTGTTGGCAGCTCGGGCCGAAATGGGTGGAAGCAAGAAGCCTAAGAAAAAGGCTCCCAAGAAAGCCGCCGCCAAAACCGCCAAGAAAACCACCAAAAAAGCAGCTGATCCTGATAGCCCCAAGAAAGCCGCAACCAAAAAGACCACAACCAAGGCCGTAAAGAAAGCAGCCAAACCCAAGGCCTCCAAGAAAGCCTCCAAGAAATCCTCCAAGAAATCCAGCCCAGCTGAATAGGGTTCGGTAGGGTGTGGTTGAGGTACGAAACCCACCACTGAACCGCAGGCGCTAGCCGCAGTCGGAAACGAGCGACTTGCGGACTGCGGCTAGCGCCTGCGGTTCAACAACGCCGCGCCCTCCCCCCGAAATAATTAAAAATTATCTCGCGGATTTGTTGTGCAAATCAAGAAATCCTGATTGAATAGTCTGGTTAGAAAAGCTGGCAATTTCGTAAGATCCGAAGTTCAAGCTTTATCACCGGACTATCTTCAAGAGGGTTGGAAACATGAGCGCGCGACGAGCCCGATCGTACACCGCGAAGAAGCGACCTATTTGCCTTGAGGCCTTGGAAACGCGACAGCTGTTTGCTGCTTCGATTATGGATCCAAGCTTCGTCGTTCGGACCGATGAGCCTGCCCCTGTTCGTTTGGATATTCTCCGATACGATCGGTTCTGGCCAGCCTACACATTCGATCTCTCAGCTACAGTCGATTTGTCATCCAACACCGTTGAAGGTGACAATGGAGGCCCACTACTTTCTGCTCAAACCCTTGTCATCATGACGCCGCCCAAGCACGGTACCGCAACGGTTAGTGCTGACGGCAAATCTATCTTGTATCAACCGGCAAAGGGCTACGCTGGAAAGGATCAAGTTCACTACACGATCGAGGATAGTTTGCGACTTGGACCAGGGCAGGTTCAACAATTGAACGTTCTTGTTGTCGATCAGAGTTGGGTGGCTGTGCCAGATTGGACATCGGTAAATTCGGGCTCCACCGTTAGTTTAGACGTCCTGCGCAATGATCGGCTGAACGCAAATTTTGTCGGCGCGAGCAATTGGACTCTTGGCCTCAAGTCGGCGGTTTCAGCCAGCGGTGCTCAGGTAAAAATCTCCAACGATGGTAAGTCGATCGAATACGTTTCCAAAGCGGACTTCTCCGGTGTCGATGTCGTAACCTACACGGCCAAAGATCAAGATGGTTACACGGTCGAAGGAAAAGCGGAAATTCGCGTCCATGCCGCAAAAGAGTCCAATCGTAGTTGGCCTGAACAAGTCCAACAGGCAGTGATCGAAAGCGCTGTGAATGCCAATGCGACCTACTTTGGACGCTTTGATAGTTGGTATCAGCCCTACGCTCCCTACCCTACCCTAATGCCCACGTTTTTCTCCACGGCCAGCGCAAACTCATTCATCGCTGAACCTCGTGCATCAATAGATCGGTCATCCCTAGATTCGCTAACAGGAACCAACACTCAGCTTGCGAATGTCGACGAATCCGATTGGGTCAAAACAGACGGCGAGTACGTCTACATCGTTTCGCAGAGCAATTACCGCTCGATCGATACCTTCTTCAGCACCGACTCTGCGTACTTCAGAGATCCAGTCACGACTTTGACAGTGGTGGATGTACGCAAACCATCAGAGCCCAAGGTTATCGTCAGTCGTCAACTCAGTGGATTTCCCGTCTCGCTCGATCTACATGA
>CAUJKA010000465.1 GCA_963204965.1 Planctomycetota bacterium
GGCGGTGCACCTGGAGTCAAAGTGGCCTCGGTCGAAGTCAGCGAAGCCGAGCCGCTCTATCGCTACCAACCTGAACATCCCCTAGCCATCAAGGATGGCAAGTGGAAGGGATATGTCGCCTACCCCAACGTGAACCTCAACGAACAAATGGTTGACGCACTGGAAGCAACTCGATCCTACGAAGCTAATCTTGGGGTGATGGAGATCTCCAAGAACATGGGACGCCAATCGCTTTCGATCATTGCCTAATTCAGCGTAAAGTGAGCCCATCGTGGTGCCTTCGATCGGTCCAGCGCCAGCTACCAAGTTGGACTTCAACATCAGCCAACGGTTGATTCGGCAAAACTTGCAAACGCCTGAAGCTGACGGTTCGTCGTTCATGGGGATGTTGTCCGGTGGCATCGATGCAGTCAACCAGTCTCAGCTTTCCGCCAACCAACAAGTTCAAGCCATGTTAACCGGCGAAGACGTATCGGAGGCCGAGGTGTTGACGGCGGTTCAAAAGGCTGACATGTCCTTTCGACTTTTAATGCAGATACGCAACAAGCTCTTGGCCGCCTACGAAGAACTGAATGCGATTCGGGTCTAACAACAGTTCGACCTGAATCCAATTGTTGAGCCAAACTTTTTCACAGCCCACAGAAGGTAAGTACGAACGATGAACTTTTTGAACGAGATTGGAAAGCAGATTCGTGATCTATTTGCATCGATGACTCCCTCGGCCCGCATCATGGCTGGCTTGATGGTCGCAGTCGTCGTAGTCAGTCTTGGATGGATACTATCGGGCGGCGCTAGTGGCACCAAAACCGAGTACCTGCTCGGCGGTCGCAATGCAACGGACCAAGAGCTATCTTCGATGGAAAGCGCTTTCGGCAATGCGGGCCTGGGCGACTACGAACGCGTCGGACAACGCATCAAAGTTCCTTCCGCAAAGAAGGCTGAGTATATGAAAGCCCTCAGCAGCTCCAAAGCACTTCCCGGCGATTACAATAGTCCGATGGAGAGAGCATTGGATGGTAACGGCCCGTTCGATTCTGAGTCAAAGCTTGTTAGGAGAATCGATTATGCTAAGCAACAATTGCTTGAAAATATGATCAAGCGGCACGCGGGCATTCAATCGGTAATGGTCACTTATGATGAAAATCAAGCTGGCTTCGGTCGCAAAAGAGATCAAGTATGCTCAATTTCCGTTCAAGGAACTAACGGCGCTCCAGTGCCACAAATGTTGCTCAAGAATTTTGCTCGACTAGCTACTCGGACCTTTGCCGGGCTAACGCTCGACAATGTCTCAGTCACCGACATGAGCACATCGACGGGCTATTTCGGAAGCAGCGGTGAATCGGCTGAAGATAATGCTTACTTCATCGCTCAAACGACTTGGGAAAACTATTTTGAACAAAAGGTCAACGCGCTACTAACTGACTTCAGCGCGAAAGTCGCCGTCAATGTGACACTTGATCCAACGATGAAGACTCAATCGGAACAATTGCAGTACCAGCAGCAACCCGTCGCGATCTCTTCATTAACGCTTTCGAAGAACTCTGAGAATACGAAAGCCGCTCCCGGTGGTCAACCAGGCGCAGCATCTAACGGTGTGTCCAATCAAGCTGCATCGGTAAACACCGCCGCAGCCGGACAGAACTCGAAAGTCAAAGAGACTCAAGAGAACCAAAAATCAGTTGCTGGCCACGAAGCTACCGTTAAGACTCAAGCGGGCCTTGTACCAAAATCCGTGTACATCACGATTGGGATTCCCGAATCGCACTATCGCAAAGTTGCCCTACAAAAATTTCGTCTGAACAATCCAGGCAAGGCTGACACCGAAGCGCCTACACCAACAGATGCAGACCTGTTAGCGATTCGAACTGAAGAGGAAAAAGCCGTTCGATCTGCTGTTGAAGCCCTTCCCGTGGGAGCACGCGAAGGCGACGACCGCAAGGCAATGGTTACTGTTTACAACTATATCGATTTGCCAGAGCCAGAAGTGCTTGGCCCGACGATGGCTGACAACACTCTGGCATGGGTCAGCGAATCTTGGAGTACGCTTGCACTCATCGGCTTAGTCCTTGTCAGCTTGGGAATGATGTTCAGTTGGATGAAGTCTCCAGTAGCTGGTACCGGCGTGGACAAACAGTTCGCAGAAGGGTTTGGCTTAGAGATTCCATCGATTCCATTGGATCAAATGGATATCGGCGATGATGGCGAAGGCAGTGTTGACGAAGATGGTCGACGCAGACCACCCGCGCTGGAAGTTACAGGAACTGAGATGAAGGAAGATCTTTCCACCATCATCAAAGAGAATCCAGACGCGGCCGTAAATCTGATTAAGTCTTGGATCGGCGAAGCCGCGGCGTAGAGTTTCTCCTCGCGCTGGGTAGGTCAAACTCCTGCAGGGTTTGACTAAGTTGCCTCTTAGCCCGGAGGGCGACACATGTCCTCGCTTAGAACCGATTTTTAACATACTCTGCACATTGTGTCGCCCTCCGGGCTAAAGCCAAATCTCTGCTTCGGATCCGGTGGCTTACGCACACCGGCAAAGATATTTCGCCCTCCGGGCTGATTCATCTTTTCGAGGAACGTTGACAACTCTCGGCGATCTCTGCGTCGTCTGCGTTTCACTCTCTTGGCAGTCATGGACGTTGTTTCAGCAATACTCGGAAGAGGAAAAGAACTAAACGCAGAGGCGCGGAGGTCGCAGAGCAAGGGAGGTCTTTTCCTGAATCCTGCTGGCTTGCCCAGCAGATGGTGAGGCCTCAAGCTATTTGGTGGAAATACAAAACAACTTCTCTTTTTTCGCTTCTTCTGGTTGTAGCGAGAAACCTAAATTACCGACCGGGCAAGCCGGTGGGATTTAAAGCAGAAGAACGCCAGGGACTGGCGTGGCACACTGGAGAACAGGCGTGAGGCTAGAGGGAAAGTAAAGACAGCGGACTGGGTTTGGCCTTACTCCTTACTCCTTACTCCTTACTCCTTACTCCTTACTCCTTACTCCTTACTCCTTACTCCTTACTCCTTACTCCTTACTCCTCAAGTCTCAAGTCTCAAGTCTCAAGTCTCAAGTCTCACCCCTCAAGCCTGCTTGTAAAGCTGTAACGGCATTTCAGAATTTTCTAAACTCTCGAACACCTGTTGCCGATAATTGTATTACACAAGGGTGTCGAAGGATTTGAGTCCTGGAAACGGAGCTCGGTTTGAAGACGCTCTTGTTGGGAAAACCAGTTGGATCGGTTTGTTGCAAACTAGACACGATTGCCTAGTGTGATGAATCGGAGCAAGTTGTCGTGTGAGGGAGTCTAATTATGGCGCGAGCGTACTCAGGTATTCTTGCCGCTGTAGCACTCTCCTTAGCAATCACGCGAGGTCTGGTGATGGGCATGATGCCAAACGAAATACTCACTCAATGCTTGTGGTTCTTTATTCTGTTTGCGTTCGTAGGCTACTGTATCGGCTTTATAGCTGAACGAGTTGTAACCGAATCGTTGGAAACTCAGTTTCGCGATGATGTTGCGGCCTTGCATGCAAAAGTGAACTCACGACAGTCCGAACCTACGGAATAACGAGTAAAGTTGGCATAGCGTTTGCCTAAAGATCTCGCTAAAAGATGGCTATCGACACTTGCACTCCTGTGACTTGATACTTCGTTGGCAACGAAGTATCGAGAGCGGAGATAGTGCCTGATAAATTGATACTCGACGCAACGTGACCGTTGCGGTGAGTTAGATCCATTTATTGGGGTAGAGCACAATACAACTGGAATTCGGGACAACCCAGCCGCTCTGCCACTCGACTCACGGAGGATTGGATGGCAACCAAAGTCGCGCCTGAAGTAGATATCCAAGAAGTTTGGAAGCAATACAAAGCGGATCCAGATAGTCTGGAACTGCGTAATCGCTTAATTGAACAATACATGCCACTCGTGCGCTATAACGGCGATCGAATTTGGCAACGCTTGCCTGATGGCGTCGAACTGGATGACTTGGTTAGCGCCGGCATCTTCGGTTTGATGGATGCCATTGATGCATTCGATACAACTCGAGGCGTTAAGTTCGAGACCTATTGCGTTCCGCGAATTCGTGGAGCAATGCTCGACGAACTTCGCAGCATGGACTGGGTTCCACGACTTGTGCGCAGCAAGGCCAGCAAACTTGGTGAAGCCAAGAAGCGATTGGAAACCAAGTACGGTCGCGCACCGACTGAGGCTGAACTGTCTCAGTACATGGACATCAGCATTGGCGAAGTCGAAAAGATGCAAGCCGAAGCGAGCGCGGTCAATCTTGTCAGCTTGAACAAGAAGTGGTACGAGACCGACAGCTACAAAGATGTTCGTGAGATCGACATTCTTGAAGACAAGCGTGGCGAAGATCCAACTCGTCGCGTCCAAAAGAGCGATCTGATGCGATTGGTCACCAAGGGACTCAATCGTAACGAACGACTAATCATTATTCTGTATTACTACGAAGAGCTAACCATGAAAGAGATCGGCGCTACGCTAGATCTCAGCGAGAGTCGCGTTAGCCAAATGCACTCCAGCATCGTCGCTCGTCTTCAAGAGCAGCTTGGACGCCGCCGACCCGAGTTCGGAACCTAAGCGTCAACTTGCTTGTAGTCATTGTTGAGTGAAACAGCCAAAACGCCATCGGATTCCGATGGCGTTTTTCGTTGTACTGGGTAACTCGGTTGAGTTAAGCAACAGGTTCAAGCCTCGCATTGCTTTAACGCAAACAAAATCACTGGCCATCGCGTTTCGATGCGAGATTCTTACTGAGCAAATCGTCGATGCGTTTTTCGATCTCCAAGTAGTTCAACACGTCGTAAAGTTCTTGCCGTGTTTGCATTTGCGGGACCATCGACTGCTGTGTTCCGTCATTACGAACTGCTTGGTAGACATTCCAAGCTGCGAGGCTCATCGCGCGAAAAGCCGACAACGGATAGAGTGCGAGGCCTATTCCGCACTCGCGAAGTTGATCAACGGTCATCAAAGGCGTTTGACCAAACTCGGTCATGTTAGCGAGCACAGGAACATTCACGCTTTGACTGAACTGCTTCATCTGCTGAGGAGTCGTCATCGCTTCAGCAAAGATCATGTCGGCACCACTGGCTACGTAGGCTTGCGCGCGATCGATGGCGCTCTCAATTCCTTCAACAGCGATCGCATCGGTGCGGGCCATGATGACCAAGCTGTCATCGCTTCGTGAACGTACTGCTACGGAGATACGATCGCACATCTCTTGGCGATCAACCAAGGCCTTACCGGGTCGATGTCCGCAACGCTTTTCTGCGACTTGATCTTCAATGTGTAACGCTGCGGCACCAGCTCGGGTCAGTTCACGGACGGTACGTTCGATGCCAAGAGCGCTTCCCCAACCCGTGTCGATATCGACCAGTAGAGGCAATGGACAGGCAGACGTGACTCTCCGAACCTCTTCGCACACTTCGGCAAGCGAGGTCAGTCCCAAATCGGGCAACCCAAAAGACGCGTTGGCCACCCCTGCCCCGGAGAGGTAGATCGCGCGAAAACCGGCTCGCTGGGCAAGCAATGCCGAGTAGGCGTTGATCGTTCCCACTACCTGCAAGGGGTGCTCGTCCAAAACAGCTTGGCGAAATCGGGAGCCGGGACTGGTCATTGAGAATCTCTAAAGAAGTTGGCGAATGGTTCTGTCACTTTAAGCTCGGCGATTTACCCGCACGAGCCATTCAAGTGGACTTTTCAAAGGATTCTAGCAAAACTAGAGCGTTGTGGCGTTCCTAATGGTGCGAAGGCGTCCCGCCCGCTTGGTTCGCAAGAACGGGCGGGACGCCCGGGCACCGGAAAACCAACTTTTTTCGCAACAGAAATCGGCAAGCGGCAACACTTACCCCACTGACAGTTTGCCTTTCCTCCTGTGACTTGATTTTTCGCTATGACAGCAACTGCCAACTGTGACCTTCTGCAGGGACTATCCGAGCACGAAGCATGGCTTCGTACGGCTCTGCATTCGCGGCTGGGCAGTCTGGACGAAGTGGACGAAGTGATGCAGGAGGTCGCCTTGGCCGCGGCCAATCAGGTCGCCCGGCAGCAGCCTGTCGAGCGGATTGGTCCTTGGCTTTACCGCGTAGCGTTGCGGCAGGTAATGTTGTTCCGTCGCAAAGCTGGCAGACGGCGAAAGCTGATGCAGTCGGTACGCGAGAAGACGAGTCCTGGCGAGCAGCCTTCACCACTGCACTTCTTGTTGAGTGATGAACGTCAACAGTCAGTTCGGATGGTGATGGGCAAGCTTGGCGAGTTAGAGCGTCAGATGCTGATGCTAAAGTACGTTGAAGGAATGTCGTACGGAGAGATTGCAGAGCGAATAGGAGTTTCGGCCAGTGCCGTGCAAAGCCGCTTGCACCGCGCTCGCGCTCAATTGCGGCAAGGTCTTGTTGTTGAAGAAGCAAGTGGAAGCGATGAAACCTCAAGTGAATGACGAGCTACTGGATCAATTGGTCTGCGGCACATTGCGTGGACCCGAGTACCGCAAAGCGATCTTGGCCTTGGAAGCTCAGCCCGATCGGTGGCGTGACTGCGCGCTGGCGTTCCTACAAGAACAAGCTATCGCTCAGGAGCTGACTCAACTTGCCAATTCGAACGTGAACTGGGAGCGAGCAAGTCAGTCCTCGCAAGGCGGCACGACGGTTGCAAGCTTTCAACGGACGACGTCGGCAGAGCGATCTTCCAAACAGCTCACTTGGATCTACAAGCTCAGCTCGTTGGCTGCGATGCTTCTGCTCAGCTTCAGTATTGGTTGGATCGGATCCTCCGTTCGTGGTCGATCGGCTCAGGCTCAGCCGACAGACATCGCCGGAGGTCCCTCAGCTACTGTAGGCTCGCCCGTAGGAACTGATTTGAACAACGCTAATGCCCCAGCTCTCAAACTGGACAACATGACGATTGACCAAGTCTTGCCAAATCCTGGAAAGGGAAGCAACAACTACTCATTCGTCGGCAACAATGACACGTCCTTAATGCCAATCGATGAACAGATTCCTCCGAACCTTGCCAAACTGGAACGAGAGGGACACATTCGAATCGAGAAAACAACTGCTCTGATGCCTGTTAACTATGGCGACATGACAGTCCTCGTTCCTGTTCAACAACTTCGAGTGGTACCAGTGACTTTTTCCTATTAGTGTTTTTTAGAAACACTCGGCCATGGCCTTCACGACGTACGTGTACGCAACAAACGTGATCGTCGCAATTGGCCAAACAATTCACCGCTCAATTGTGAGCGACTTCGAAAAAAGATGAGGAGCTAAACAGATGCGACGCAAAGTAATTTTTCCAGTGATGATGGCTAGTGCCGTTGGACTTTCTGTTGCTTGGGCTGATGATACGGCTCAGGAAAAGAAGAAGGAAGAAACCAAGGCAACCAAAGTAGTAGTCAAAGATGACTTGCCAATCCAAGTTCGCGGACGGCAGATTCTTTTGACTGACGAGACGAAGGATGGTGACGACAAGAAGGTTATCGTCGTCAGGAGTGGCGAGCCCATCGAAGTCAAGGGAGAGAAGATCGTTGTCGGAAAGCTATGGCTTGGCGTGGGATTGAAGAGCATCGAAGGCGATCTCTCGGAATTTTTGGACACCGATAAGGGCGTGTTGATTGAAGAAGTTCAGGAAGGCAGTCCGGCCGCCAAGGCCAAAATCAAGAAGGGCGATATCGTTCTTGCAGTAGACGCGAAAGAACTCGAAGGCCCAGGTGATCTTCTGGAGGTCATGAAATCTGCCAAAGCCGATGTTGCTTTGACACTCAAGATTCGACGCAAGAACGAAGAAATGGAAGTCAAGGTAACTCCGGAGCCTCGCCCCAACGAAGTCACGATGGGTATCGACCTTAGCAATCTTCAAAAAGAGATCGGCGATGCGAACTTTACCTTCGAGATGTTAGATCCTCAGAAGTTAGAAGTGTTTCGAATGGGACAACCTGCTGGCGTAATCGCTCATGCCGGATCGGGAATGAAGGGCGATTTGCAATTGCATATCGTCAACAAGCAAGATGGTAAGTCGCTTGAAGTGAAGATCAATCGCGAAGGCGACAAGCCTGCGTCCATCACTGTGACTAAAGACGGCGAAACCAAGACTTACACAGAAGAACAGATCGGCGAACTACCTGAAGATATTCGCGGAATGGTTAGCCCCATGCTTCAATCGGGGGGACCTGCCGTGTTCAGCTTCACTCCAGGCAATCTGGATCAGCTAAAGTCACTCGACTCGCTCAAGAAGGGCTTTAAGTTAAATCTGGATATGCATCATGACCAGGCCATGGAACACGCACAGAAGGCCCTGCAACATGCACTCGAGCAAGTAGCATCCGGGGCAGATCATGCTAAGGCCGCTGCAGATGCGATGAACAGTCCTGAATTCCGTAAGCAAATGGACGAAATTCGCGCCAAGGTATCGGCTCAAGTCAGCGAAGCGGCCGGAAAAGCTGCTGAAGAAGCTAAGGTCATGAAGGAGAGGACGAAGCAGATGGCGGCCGACGCCAAGCAACAGGCCAAGTCGTCTTCCAATGCGGCTGAAGTCGAAGAGTTGCGTGCGATGGTCCAACAGCTAACGAAAGAGATTGCCGAGCTCAAGGCTGCAAGCAAAGACAAGTAGATCGGTTGAAGCCAGTACACGGCTAAACACTCGAAGTCAAACATCGCTAAGCTCTTCCAAGTCAATGACTTGGAAGAGCTTTTTTTGTTCAGGCACTCGGGCGTGTGTTCCGGTTTTCGGTGCGCGGGCGTCCCGCCCGCACTTTTTCCCGTCGGGCGTCCCACCCGGTTCTTCGGTGCCCGGACGTCCCGTCCGTTCTTGTTCCTTGCGAGCGAGCACTGCTCGCGTTGAGGGTTCAGTCTGTTGAGCAGGGATGGAAGAGCATTCGCCTGCGGCTTGCCGTTAACCGCCGTTAACCGCCGTTAAACGATTTGGGGCCAACCGCTGCGGTTCGTCCGCTGTTCGTCCTGCGGGCGGGACGCCCGCGCACCAGCAACCAGCACGCTCTGACACCAGGGGGTAGAAGGCCTTTGGCATGCGGTTATATTGGGAACCCTCGAGAAACATGCAGGAGGCTGGACCACAGCTTGGATTGCTGTGGTTTCAATTCTCTAGGACGACCAGCGTGACCGACAATCAAACAGTTCCAACCGACAAGCCCCAGCCAAAGTTGTGGGTCGCCGATAGCGTCTTGCTGTTGACGGCAGTTGTTTGGGGCATCAACATCTTGGTGTTCAAGCATGTGGATAGCGGTAACGATCTTTTTTCCTTCAATGCACTGCGACTTATTCTAGCGCTAACGACGTTGACCGTACTGTCTGTGATTGAAGTCGTGGTTTGGCCGGAGACTCGGCCAAAGGCCCCGATTCCGTGGAGCCGCATATTTCTGTTCTCGCTGCTCAACGGATTGCTGTACCTATTGTTGTTCGTCAATGCTGTCCCAATGACTACGGCGGGTAACGTTGCATTGATTTTAGCTTCGCTTCCTATGTGGACGGCACTTTTGTCCTTCGGGATTTTCCGAGAAAGACTGCCGAAGATCACCTGGATTGGCTTGGTGATTACCTTTTTCGGAACAGTCATCGTAACAACGCAAAGCAGTCGCGAAGTCAATCTAAGCAGTCAGTATTTTGTAGGTAACATGTTGATGTTGCTGGCAACGATCTTTTGGGCCAGTGCCACTGTCGTGAGCCGAACTATCATGACTGCGCTCACACCATTGCAGTTGGCGATGATCAGTTCTTGGCTGACTGTTCCGATTCATGTGTTGATTGCGATGAAAGGATTGCCACAAGCTGTCGAGCGATTATCGTCGCCGCCCTATCTTTTCGCCGTGATCTACTCGGGAGTCTTCTCTACCGGCATTGCCTACGCA